>JAXMKZ010000010.1 GCA_034370385.1 Coriobacteriia bacterium | reverse complement strand
GCTAACGTCCCCGGTAGTGGTGTACGAGTTCCCGAGGGTCGCCTGACAAACAGGCGGCCACTGCTCCATCCTTGAGGTCGACCAAGACCCGAACCAAGGAGGAGACAGTGACCAAGGACAAGATGGACCGCCTGACGTGGCTTCGCAAGACACTTGAGGACGCCGATCTCGACGTGATGCGTGAGATGCTGCGCGTCTTCGCCGAAGAACTCATGGGTGCCGAGGCCGATGCGCTGTGCGGCGCGGGCTACGGAGAGCGCTCTGACGAGCGCGTAAACCGCAGGAACGGCTACCGCGAGCGCGAGCTCGACACTCGTGTCGGCACGATACCGCTCGCAGTGCCCAAGTTGCGCGAGGGTAGCTACTACCCGGACTGGCTGCTCGAGAACCGGCGTCGTGCGGAGCGAGCCCTCGTTGCGGTCATCGCCGAGTGCTACGTGCGTGGGGTCTCGACCAGGCGTGTGGACGGGCTCGTGAAGACGCTCGGAATCGAAGGCATCTCGAAGTCACAGGTCTCGCGTCTCGCGAAGACCCTCGATGAGGAGGTCGCCGCATTTCGCAGCCGTCCACTTGACGACGGAGCGTACCCATACCTGTGGGTCGACGCGCTCGCGATACGAGTACGAGAGGGCGGACGCGTGGTGAAGGTCGCCTGCATCGTCGCCACCGCCGTGAACTCGGAGGGCCGCCGCGAGATCGTGGGCCTCGACACATTCACCGAGGAGTCCGGTCCGGCGTGGACCGCGTTCCTGCGAGACCTCGTGGCCAGAGGGCTTACCGGCGTGCGGCTCGTGGTCTCGGACTCCCACAAGGGACTGATCGCTGCCATCGAGGCCGTGCTCCCCGGTGCCGCCTGGCAGCGGTGCCGCACCCACTTCATGCGAAACGTACTCTGCCGGGTGCCGAAGTCAGCCCAGCCGTTCGTGGCCACGCTCGTGCGGACGATCTTCGCGCAGCCGAGCTCAGACGAGGTGGCCGCCCAGCTCGCACGCGTCGTCGAACAGCTCGAAGAGCGATTCCCCGATGTCGCGACGATGCTCGAGGATGCGGCAGCAGACATCACCGCGTTCTCCACGTTCCCCATGGCTCACTGGCGCCAGATCTGGTCCAACAACCCCCAGGAGCGCCTCAACCGGGAGATTCGCAGGCGGAGCGACGTGGTCGGCATCTTCCCGAATCGCGAGAGCATCATCCGGCTCGTGGGCTCGGTGCTCTCCGAACAACACGACGAGTGGCAGGTGAGCCGCCGCTACATGTCGATCGAGTCAATCGACAAGACGATGCAGCCGACACTCGTCGTGACCGACGGACTCGATCAGGAGGTGGTGCCCGCGCTCATGGCCGGCTGAGTGACAAGCCCGAGGTCGGAGCAGAGGGCTTCATACACCACTTGCCGGGACGTGGCC
>JAXMKZ010000009.1 GCA_034370385.1 Coriobacteriia bacterium | reverse complement strand
ATTTATTTTCAGTTTACAGATTTGAGGAATTGCCATGACCATCCAATTTAACATCAACAACTTTAACATCGAAAACTTAACCGCTGTCGTTGACTACCAAACTCACCGCAGCTTAACCCATGGAACTGAGTTTCAGAAGTCCATGGTTATACTGGCACTGCTCAACCGAATGCTGATGGATGTCCACAAAGAAGAGCTTGAAAGCCTAAATTTGTCCGCCAAGGCGCATCAAGAGGCGCTTGATAAGATTGATATTTTTTGTAAGATCATTTTGAAGGACAACCCGCTGCCTGGGATAGACCCGGATGCCTTAGAAATTTTCTGCGGTTAGTGCGCAAGAATGCCTTTGTGACATCAGATATTAACCGGTGTCTGTGTGCCTTTTCGGATATCGATAAATGCGCCTTGATAATCCAGGCCGCCCTGCCTTAACAGCGACCAGACCAGTTGCATGGCCACATTGGCTATGGCACGGTTGATCGGCAAGTCTTGATGGGCCAAGGCTTCTTCCATGCTGCATGACGGCGTATTATTGTCCACCATGCCATCCAGTTCCGGATAGAAATCAAATACCGAAGGCAGCTTGACAGGATTTTCATTGGCATGGCCAAGCCTGCCCAATATGACTTGCCCGGTACTTTCCCCATTTCCAGTATCAAGCCACAGACAGCTTGTATATCGACTTGCTTTCTTCGCCAAATCAGCCCGGAATTGCGCGACATCGACACAAGTGACCAGCAGATTATAATTATACGACTCAAATTCGGCATGGATGTCGAACATACGGGGCATGGCCACCCAATCACGCCCGTACAGGTAATTGATCCGTTGGAATGGAAACCAGTGCCTTATTGTGGCCCAGATCGGCAGGATAGAAGGCTTGGCGGCCTATATTGGGCCTTTCAACCACATCGCCATCCCAAGCTGTCACATGCAACCCTGGATGCCCCAGTTCCCGGATGGCGTAATCAATTCTGGCCAGACTGGCCAAGACTTCGGAACCGGTGCCGCCGACACCGATCAAGCAGATTTTGACGGGCTTACGCAGCCAGTGGGCGGGGGTGGGGAATTTGAAGTGTTTAACGAGTTGGGTATCCATGAGCCACCATTAAAAAATCGGTTAAAGTCCCCCTCTTTTAACATGGACGCATCATGATGCAATGCTTATATGGGACGGTGAGTGGATGTTAATTT
>JAXMKZ010000008.1 GCA_034370385.1 Coriobacteriia bacterium | reverse complement strand
AACTTGACGGCGGAGGGGATTAACTTGACGGCGGAGGGGATTAACTTGACGGCGGAGGGGATTAACTTGACGGCGGAGGGGATTAACTATTCAATGAAGTGGGTTGGCTACTAAATGATGCGGTTTGACATATTGTCAGATGGGTTTAGCGTTTCAGAAAATGAGCTAAACTACCATATTTGTGCGAGCTTTGCGGTTAAGAAAGATTATAAATTAACCGCAAAGCCCGCAAAGGAAATAAACGCAAGGGTCGCAAAAGCTAAATAGTCAGTCCTTAAAAACCCAAATTTGTTTTGGGTAAGTGTAAATTCTGATGGAAAAACTGGAAAATTGGTGTAATGAAAAAGCGATAAAAAAAGTGTAAAAAAGATGACTGCCATTTTCTCATCATCCTTTTGAAATTAAATGCTGCAGCAGAAAGCATCACATTTATAGCATCACCAATTTCTCCCTTATAGAAATTGCGACTTAATCTATGGTCACTTTTTAGATGTCCTATTATCGGTTCTATTGCTGCTCTCTTTTGGAACTGTTTTTTTAACTTGTTCTGTTTATACTTCGTCTGAGTTTTATTATTAAAGGGTTTTGGTGTTTGAATCTCTACGTCATTTATTCTTATGGCTCCTCTGTATCCTCTATCGGCTGTTGCAGTTTTTATACTATTTCTTCCCAACATCTTTTCGGCTTGCTCTAATGCCGGCTTTAGTGTATGACCATCATAGGGATTCCTGAAGCTTAATGCACCTACAATTACACCGGTTGTTTGTGTCAATATGATTGATACTTTATTACCGAACTCATATTTCTTGTGTTCCTTACCTTTAGATATACATTGAACTTCTGGCTCGTGTAAAGAATATACTTTGTTCTTATCTTCTTTTTTCTGGCTTAACACCCTCTTAAACAATTCTAAATCACATTGATATGGTGAATTTGGCAGTAAATTACGCTCTAATTCCCTTACTAATCTACCCGCAATCGTTTTTACTTTCCTGTCTGCTTTGCGTGCCTTGCCTTTGTTTTTAGGATGGTTACGAAACCGTTGATCTAACCCGAGTTTCTTTAGAGTTCGGGTGTAAGTCTGACGAATCGGTAGAGCTTCCTTTTCTGATATTGCTTTACATTTTGTTATTATTTTTCTGTGTAATTTGTTGTCTGTTGGATAGGTTATGTTTTTCTCCTGTACTGTTGTGTCTATGCTTACATTTGGATCAAAGCTATCACTTCCGTTTATGCGAATGCTTTCCTTCAAAATAAGTTCTATCCCCGCCTCTCCTATTCGATTACGGAAATGTACCAACTCAGAGGCTTCACAAGGACTATCAGCAATAAATTCAGACCCGCCGCATAGATACTGGTAGTACAGATTTTCCGACCATTGTTCTACCACGCTTTCATCTGAGATGTTACGGATGTGCTTTAATATCAATAGTCCGACCATCAAGCGGATTGGAAGGGCAGGACGTCCATTGTTTGGGCAGTAAAGAGGACTGAAAGCATCTTCAAATTGCAACCAATTAATTCTATTTGCCAAAATGTATAGGGGATGATTCTGATTAATTGTGTCCTTTAGGGAGAAGAACATACTGATTTGTGTCTTTTCTACTACTTTTTTTAACATATAATCTGCAAGGTTTTTGATTTAAAGCTAATATATCTTGCATTATTTTACAAGTAATATTTCCACTAACACCTTATTATTTAATATGTTAAAGGGTTTTTAAGGGAAGACTAGTTATATGTCTGCTACCGCAGTGCTTATTGGCTGCTAAACTAAATGTTCAACAAAGCTTTTACAAAAACAAGCACCTCGCTTTGGGCTTATTCTCAGTCCTCAACTAAAGTGAGTTCACTAATAGGCACGGGTTATACAGCTTCTCTATGTTTGTGAAGATTTTGATTTTCCTTTATTATACTTGTGGATTATGCTGGAAATTAATGTTTGATAGGGAATCCCTTCTTCAACTGCCTTTACTTGTATATCATGATAATCTTTTAAAGTTAAGCGAATATTTATTCTTTTGTTCTTAGATATACTTTCTTTTGCAGCTTTTACATAAACTTTTTGATCTTCCTTTTTAATAGGCTTCCAGTCACCTTTTTCGTAGGACTCTACTAATTCTTTTTCTTCTTTATTTAAATATTTCATGTCTATTCTTCTTTGTCTAAATATTTTTTATATAACTCCTTCAGATAGCAACTAAGTTTTGCCAACCTAACTTGAAGACCAACATTGATTATATTCCTGACTATCAACCTTGCTTGCGCAATTAACCAGCCTACAGGCAGGCAGAGAACATACGTTGTGTTTTTCGTTCTTTGAAATTACTACTAATTAGTCAGTCCTTAAAAACCCAAATT
>JAXMKZ010000007.1 GCA_034370385.1 Coriobacteriia bacterium | reverse complement strand
CTTCTCAGCCATCGTCAAAGGCACCTTTGTCGCGCCTCCTCGTCGTCGAATGACCCGACGAGACCGACGCTACGCTTCGACGACATTCTTATGTGAGGCAACGAATCAATTTGGACGACATTTTAGGTGAGGCAACTCGGCCCGTTGCTTACCCGACACGCTTCCGCTACCCTCTGGTGTGACCTTTAAGTCCGGTCCCGTGAGGCCGGCAAGGGCCGTGTCAGCAGCATCGCAGCCGCATGCACCATAGTGCATGTCCGTACTCGCGCAGACCGCCACGCCTCTTGCCCTCTTACGGGGACGAGAGGCTTTTTCATACCGAGAGGGGCGCGAGGCGCATGCAGTACCGCACCAAGGCGACGGTCATGGACGGCGAGGCGATCTCGCGCGCACTGATGCGCATCGCCCACGAGATACTCGAGGCGAACAAGGGGGCCGGGAACCTTGCGCTGGTAGGTATCGTGACCCGCGGCGCCACACTCGCCGAGATGCTGGCGGCGCGCATACACGAGATCGAGGGCGTCACGGTGCCGGTTGGTACGCTCGACATCAGCTTCTACCGTGATGACGTGGCCATTCGGCCCAACCCCGAGGTGCACACGACGAACATCCCCTTCGACGTCGAGGGGCGCGATGTCGTGCTCGTCGACGACGTGCTCTATACCGGGCGCACGATCCGGGCCGCGCTCGACGCGATCATGGACTACGGACGTCCGTGCTCGGTGCAGCTTGCGGTGTTGGTCGACCGAGGCCATCGCGAACTCCCCGTGCGCGCCGACTACGTCGGGAAGAACGTGCCCTCGTCTCGCAAGGAGCGGGTGCGGGTCCTGCTCGAGGGACACGATGGGGTCGACGCCGCTGAGATTCTTGAGGTTGAAGGGGGGGAGTAGATGCCCATGCTCTCGTCTCGTCACATCATCGACATACGGGACCTCACCACCGACGACATCATGTCGATTCTGGACACGGCCGAATCGTTCAAGGAAGTCAACGAGCGGCGCATCAAGAAGCTGCCGACTCTGCGCGGCCGGACGGTCATCAACCTCTTCCTCGAGCCGTCCACGCGGACGCGCACCAGTTTCGAGATCGCCGCGAAGCGTCTTTCGGCCGACGGAGTGAACTTCTCGGCCAGCACGTCGGCCACGGTCAAGGGCGAGTCGCTCGCCGACACCGCTGCCACCTTGTCGGCCATGGCGTGCGACCTCGTGGTCGTGCGCCACAAGTACGCCGGTGCCCCCCGGATTCTTGCCAAGCATATGGACGCCCACATCATCAACGGCGGTGATGGGATGCACGAGCACCCGTCGCAGGCGCTCCTCGATCTGTTCACCATGCGCGAACGGGCCGGACGGCTCGAAGGCCTCACCGTGGGTATCGTCGGAGACATCGCACATTCCCGCGTGGCCGGTTCACTGGTACCGGCGCTGCGCGCTGTCGGGGCGACGCCGATCATCATCGCACCGCCGACACTGATGCCTGCGCGCCCCGATGTCTTAGGGGCTGAGGCGGTGACCTCGCTCGACGAGGTGATCGGAGACCTGGACGTCGCCTACATGCTGCGTATCCAGATGGAGCGTGCCGAGGGGATGCCGTTTCCCAGTGTGCGCGAGTACTCGCGACTGTTCGGCATGAATGAGACGCGCCTGGCGAAGATGAGGAGCTCCGCGTTCATCATGCACCCGGGCCCCATGAACCGGGGCGTCGAGATCAGCGCCGCCGTAGCGGATTCGGATCGCTCGGTCGTTCTTAACCAGGTCAACTCCGGAGTCGCGGTCCGCATGGCTGCGATGTATCTGCTTTTGGGAGGTGAGGGCGGTGGCGGTGCTGCTTAGAGGCGGTCGGGTGGTCGACCCCCAGGTGGGGTTGGACGAAGTCGCCGACGTGATCGTGCGTGATGGCGTGATCGTCGAGATCGGCCCCGACCTCACGATTCCCAAAGGAGTCACGGTCGAGTGTGCCGAGAAGGTGATCGTGCCCGGCCTGGTGGATGTCCACACGCACCTGCGTGAGCCGGGCTTCGAGTACAAGGAAGATGTGCGCAGCGGGACGCGCGCAGCAGCTCATGGCGGGTATACCGCGGTGTGCGCGATGCCCAACACCCGGCCCGTGTGTGACACCGGCAGCACCGTCCGCTTCCTTGCCGAGCGGGCCGAGAGCGCAGGTGCGGTGCGCGTTCACGTCATCGGCGCGTGCACGGCCGGTCAGAAGGGTACGGCACTCGCCGAGATCGGTGACATGGTCGCGGAGGGCGCCGTGGCGTTCTCCGATGACGGGCACGGTGTCGCCGACGCCGGCATGGCCCGGCTCGTCATGGACTACGCGAAGCAGTTCGGAACCACCGTGATCAGCCACTGCGAGGATCTTGCGCTGGTCGGCAAAGGGGTGGTCAACGAGGGGGCGGTCTCGACTCGGCTGGGACTGCCGGGCTGGCCGGCCGCAGGCGAGGAGACGATGGTCGCACGCGATATCGCCTTGGCTGAACTCACCGGCTGCCGGGTACACCTCGCTCACCTTTCGACCGGGCGCTCCATCGAGCTGGTTCGTGAGGCAAAGGCGCGCGGCATAGCAGTGACGTGCGAAGTCACTCCGCACCACCTGTTCCTTGACGAGGATGTGCTGGACACAGGCTACGACACGAATCTCAAGATGAACCCGCCCCTGCGCACGGCCGGGGACCGGGAGGCGCTCATCGTCGCACTGCTCGACGGTACGATCGACGCGATAGCCACCGACCATGCTCCGCATGCCAGCCACGAGAAGGCGCTGGAGTTCGAGATCGCTCCGTTCGGCACCACCGGTCTGGAGACGGCGCTTGCGCTGGTCATCACGCATCTGGTGGCCTCAGAGCGGCTGGAATGGAAGGATCTCGTGCGGTTGATGGCGCAGGGTCCGCGCGCAGCGCTCGGATTGCCTGAACTTCGTCTTGAGGCGGGCATGCCCGCCGACATCACGATCATCGATCCCGAGGCCCGGGTGGAGGTGACTCCGGCGCTCTTCGAGAGTCGCTCGTCAAACTCGGCGTTTCTGGGTAGCTCACTACTGGGGAAGGCGTCTGAGGTGCTGGTCGGTGGGCGTTTCGCCCTACGTAACGGAAAGGTGGTCGACTAGGTGACTGAACGGACACCCGCCGCAATCGCGTTCGAGGATGGCCTCGTGCTCACCGGATGGTCGTGCGGCGCCCCCGGAGAAGCCGTGGGCGAGGCGTGCTTCAACACGTCGATGTCGGGCTACCAGGAAGTCTTCACCGATCCGAGCTACGCGGGGCAGGTCATAACGATGACCTCGCCGCACATCGGCAACTACGGCGTCAACGGCGTGGACATGGAATCACGGGGGTGCTTCGCGACCGGAGTCATCGTGCGCGAGATGTGCCACGAACCCTCAAGCTGGCGTAGCGAGGAGAGCCTCCCTGAGTTCCTGACCCGTCACGGAGTCGTCGCGGTAGAGGGGGTAGATACGCGCAGGATAGTGCGTCACATCCGCGAGCGAGGAGCGATGAACGTCGTGATCTCGACGATCGATCTGGACGCCGCGTCGCTCGTTGCCAAGGCTAAGGCGGCTCCCGGGCTGGTGGGACGCGATCTGGTCGCCGAGGTTGCGGTCACCGAAGCCTACGAGTGGGGCGAGGTCGTCCCCGGCTGCGGTCGACCGGTCGACACCGGCGTCTTGCCCGTGCGCCCTGACTACCGTGTGGTGGCCTTCGACTCCGGCATCAAGTACAACATCGCCCGCAATCTCGCCGAGGCGGGGTGCTCGGTGCGCATCGTCCCTCCGACGACGTCGGCCGCCGAGGTGCTGGCTCTCAATCCTGACGGCGTGTTCCTAGCCAACGGGCCCGGGGATCCATCCGCGGTCGGGTACCTGTACGCGACGCTTGGCGAACTGCTTGGCACGGTGCCCGTGTTCGGGATCTGTCTCGGGCATCAGATGCTGTCTCTGGCTGTGGGCGCATCCACGTACAAACTCAAGTACGGGCATCGCGGCGGCAACCAGCCGGTCATGAATCTGCTTAACGGGCGCGTCGAGATCACGAGCCAGAACCACGGATTCTGCGTCGACTTCGCGAGCGTCGGTGAGCTCGATGTGTCCGCGAGTGGCGGGCTTGCCCATGACGCGGGGGATCTGAGCGCCTGGGTTCAGGCCGATGTCGCACCCGTCGTTCTGAGTGAGAGGTTCGGACGGGTCCAGCTCACCCACGTCAACCTGAATGACATGACCGTCGAGGGCATCCGGCTGCTCGACGTGCCCGCGTTCTCGGTCCAGTACCACCCCGAGGCGGCTCCCGGGCCTCACGACGCACACTACTTGTTCGGCGAGTTCACCCAGCTCATGGATTCGAATGGTGCACGCCAGGTCACGGCGCCCGAGATCGAAGAGGAGAGATAGACGATGGCCATCCGCAAGATGCTCATGCCTGTGTCGTTCGGTTCGCGCGACGACAAGATGCTCGCCTTCGCCTGCGGCCTGTCCGCTCAGGGCATTAAGGAACTCCTGGTGGCGCATGTCGTCGACAGTTCAGGCCAGGAGGCCCCCGTCATAATCGCGGAGGTCGAGCGGGCCCGCACCAAGCTACTCGGCATGGTCGAGGGATACCGAAGCTGCGGCATGTCGGTCGAGGTTCGCGTTGCTATGGGCTCGGTGTATGAGGAGATCTCTGCGCTGGCGCATCAGGCCCATGTGGACGTCGTGTGCTGTGGCACCGAGGGAAAGTCGCTCGTCGACTATCTCTTCTCGGGCTCGGTCTCTGAAGACCTGGCGTTGCGCGGAGACGAGCGCACCATGACCGTCCGGTTCGACCTGCTGGAGTCGCCGGAGCATGCCAAGCAGGTCGCCTGCGACTTCGGCAAGCGGCTTGTCGTGCCGACCGACCTGTCGGCCTCCGCGATGCGGGCCTTCCTTTCTGCGTTCGAGCGTCCTCGTCAGGCGATGGGTCGGATACACCTTGTGCACGCCCTCGGCGACGAGATCGGCGATGCCGAGGCGCAGCTTGCCGGACTTGCGGCTATGGCGACGGCGGAGCACGGGGTCGAGGTGGTCACCGCGCTCGTCGAAGGCGATCCCGCAGAGGCGGTGCTCGCCTACGTCGACGAAGTGGAGGCGACAGGCCTCATCACCGGGCGGCGCGGTCGCGGCACCCTCACAAAGGGGTTCCTCGGAAGTGTGTCGATGCGACTCATGCAAGAAGCACCGTGCCCCGTTGTAATCCAACCGTAGGCGACAAGGAGCGATATGCCGCGCAGGGACGATATCAAGAAGATCCTCGTGATCGGTTCGGGTCCGATCGTCATCGGGCAGGCGTGCGAGTTCGACTACTCGGGCGCCCAGGCCTGTAAGGTCCTCATGGACGACGGTTATGAGGTCGTGCTCATAAACAGTAACCCGGCCACGATCATGACCGACCCGGGACTCGCCTCGCGTACCTACGTCGAGCCCATCACGCCCCAGTTCGTCGAGAAGATACTCGCCGCCGAGCGGCCCGACGCGTTGCTACCCACGCTCGGCGGGCAGACCGGGCTGAACTGTGCGGTGGCGTGCGCTGAGGCGGGCATCCTGGAGTCGTATGGAGTCGAACTCATCGGGGCGAAGCTTGAGGCCATCAAGAAGGGCGAGGACCGCCAGCTCTTCTCAAAGGCGATGGGGGCCATCGGCCTTGAGGTGCCCAAGAGCGACTACGCCGAGACTCTGGAGCAGGCGGCGGCCATCGCCGATACGCTTGGCTTCCCCGTGGTCATTCGGCCTGCTTTCACGATGGGCGGCGCGGGCGGCGGAATCGCCTATAACGCCGAGGAGTTTCGCGAGATCGTCATGCACGGACTCGCGCTGTCGCCGGTGACCCAGATCCTGGTGGAGGAGAGTGTCATCGGCTGGAAAGAGTTCGAGATGGAGGTCATGCGCGACATCAACGACAACGCGGTGATCGTGTGCTCCATCGAGAACTTCGATGCCATGGGGGTGCACACCGGCGACTCTATCACCGTAGCGCCGGCGCAGACGCTCACTGACCGCGAGTACCAGGAGATGCGCGACGCATCCATTGCGATTCTGCGCGAGATCGGCGTCGAGACCGGCGGCTCCAACGTCCAGTTCGCAATCAATCCCGATGACGGGCGCATGGTCGTCATCGAGATGAACCCGCGGGTCTCCCGCTCGAGCGCGCTGGCCTCCAAGGCAACCGGCTTCCCCATCGCGAAGATCGCTGCGAAGCTTGCCGTCGGGTACACGCTCGATGAGATCGACAATGACATCACCCGGGAGACGCCCGCCTGCTTCGAGCCCTCCATCGACTACACCGTGGTCAAGGTGCCGCGGTGGGCGTTTGAGAAGTTTCGAGGAACCGACGAGACGCTCACGACGCGCATGAAGAGCGTCGGCGAGGTCATGGCCATCGGTCGCACGTTCGAAGAGGCCCTTGGCAAGGCGATGCGCTCGCTTGAGAACGGGCGCGGCGGTCTGGGTTCTGATGGCAAGGACGTGTTCGAAGAGCATAAGTTCGACGAGTTCCTCGCTGTACCGAACGAGCACCGGGCGTTCTACGTGGCGGAGGCGCTTCGCCGTGGTCGTTCGGTCGACGAACTCAATGAGATCACCCACATCGACAGGTGGTTTCTGAGGCGGCTTGCCGCGACCATCGACGTAGAGCGGTCCCTGTCGGGTCGCTCGCTGGACGGACTCACCGTCGATGAGCTGCGGCGCGCCAAACAGCACGGTCTTTCGGATGTGCAGATAGCGCACCTGACGGGGTCGACCGAGGCGAGCGTTCGCGCGGTACGCAAGGCGGTAGGATGCCGACCGACATTCAAGTCCGTTGACACGTGTGCCGCTGAGTTCGCGGCGTTCACGCCGTACTACTACAAGACCTACGAGGATGAGGACGAGGTTGCTCCCGCCACGAGGCCCCGGGTGATGATACTGGGGGCCGGGCCGAACCGCATCGGCCAGGGCATCGAGTTTGATTACTGCTGCGTGCACGCCTCCTACGCGCTCCATGACGCCGGCTACGAGACGGTGATGGTGAACTGCAACCCCGAGACCGTCTCGACCGACTACGACACCTCAGACCGGCTCTACTTCGAGCCACTCACGTTTGAGGACGTCATGGACATCGCTGACGTCGAAGAGCCCATCGGTGTCGTCGTGACATTCGGGGGTCAGACCCCGCTCAAGCTCGCCCGGGCGCTCGAGGCGGCAGGCGTCCCCATCATGGGGACCAAGCCCGAGGCGATCGATCTGGCGGAGGACCGCAGTAGATTCGCTCCGATCCTCGATGAGCTCGGTATCGACTACCCGGACGCAGGTACAGCATCGAGCTTCGATGAGGCTCTCGCGGTCGCCCGCCGAATCGGCTTTCCGCTGCTCGTGCGCCCGAGCTACGTGCTGGGCGGTCGTGGCATGGTGATCGCCTACGACGAGCAGTACCTGGAGAAGTACATGGCCGAGGCCACGCGCATCTCGCCGGATCACCCGGTGTTGCTCGATCGGTTCCTGGAAGGCGCGATCGAGGTCGATGTCGACGCGGTGTGCGACGGAGAGTCGGTCTACGTCGGCGGCATCATGGAGCATATCGAGGAGGCAGGAATCCACTCAGGCGACTCGGCGTGCTGCATCCCGCCTTACTCACTGGGTGGCGAGGTCATCGAGCGCATCCGCGACCATGCGCGCGCACTCGCGCTGCGCCTCGGGGTGGTTGGCCTCATGAACGTGCAGTTTGCGGTCAAGGACGACCAGGTATACGTGCTCGAGGTCAATCCACGGGCGAGCAGAACGGTGCCGTTTGTGAGCAAGGCGACGGGTGTTCCGCTCGCCAAGGTCGCGGCGCGCGTCATGGCGGGCGAGAGGCTTGCTGCTATGAATCTGCCGGCCGACGACCGCGAGCTCACGAGGTTCTGCGTCAAGGAGGCGGTCATGCCGTTCGGACGCTTCCCCGGCGCCGATAGCGTGCTTGGTCCCGAGATGAAGTCGACCGGTGAGGTCATGGGCGTCGCGGCGGACTTCCCGGCCGCGTACGCCAAGAGCCAACTCGCCATCGACTACTCGCTTCCGACCGGTGGGACGGCGTTCGTCTCAGTCAGCGACCGGGACAAGCGTCAGGTGGTGGGCGTTGCGAAGCACCTGCAACTGCTCGGCTTCTCGATCATGTCGACGAAGGGCACGGCCCGCACCTTGCGCGCGGCCGGAATCCCCGTCACGGAGGTCATGAAGAAGCACGAAGGGCGCCCCAACGTGCTCGACGAGATCGCCAACGGCAAGGTTCAGCTCGTGATCAACACACCGTTCGGCCAAGAGACTCGCAGCGACGGTTACCATATCCGCTCTGCCGCGATTCACCACGGCATCACCAACATCACCACGATCCCTGCGGCCCAGGCGGTCGTACAGGCGATCGAGGCGGTCAAGGAAGGGCGTCTGGGTGTGTGCGCGCTGCAGGACTTCGAGCAGCATGAGTGCGGCGACAGGATCTCGGCGTGACCACTGCGATCCATCCCACCCTCGAGGCCGTCACCGTCGTTGCGAACGAGCGCGTCACCACAGGCGTCGGGCTGCTGATACTCGAGGCGCCCGTGACCGCCAGGCGTACTGCGCCGGGTCAGTTCGTCCATCTGCGCATCGGCCGCGACACCTCTGAGTTGCTGCGGCGCCCGTTCTCGGTCCACCGGGCATCCGGCACGCGCATCGAGATCCTCTACCAGGTGCTCGGCGCGGGAACCGCACGCCTGGCACTCGTGGAACCGGGAGATAGGTCCCTTGACGTCGTCGGTCCCCTTGGGCGTGGGTGGGATATTCCGGTCGACGCTACGCACGCTTTGCTCGTGACCGGCGGTCTCGGTGCGGCGCCCATGGGGATGCTCGCTGAAGCGCTCGCTGGCCGAGGCGTCGCGGCGGTGGTCGCGATGGGTGCACCTACCGCAACGCGCTTGGTGGCGCGGTCGCTCTTCGAAGACGTTACGCGTCGCGTCGAGGTCGCCACCGATGATGGTAGCTCAGGTACTCGTGGTTTCGTGACAGCGGTGTCGGATCGACTCTTGCGCGAAGAGCGATTCGATGTGGTCTACGTGTGCGGTCCTGAGGCCATGCAGCGTATTGTCGCCGACCAGGCGCGTGCCGCTAGCGTGGCGTGTCAGGTGTCGCTTGAGCGTTTGATGGCCTGCGGGATCGGCGCCTGTCTGTCGTGTGTGGTCACGACGGTCACGGGGCAGAAGAGGGCATGCGTGGACGGTCCGGTGTTCGATGCAGAGGAGGTGGTCTGGAATGCGTCGGAGATTCCGCCGAAGCACTAGGCCGCCGGTGTCGCAGACCGCTGCTCCCCGGGGATGCACCCCGGTCGACCCACGGGCGTCGGCTCGCCGACACGGGGGAGGTCGACCATGAGTATAGACCTCGACTTGACGGTGAGACTTGGTGACCTCGAACTGAAGAACCCCGTGGTCACGGCGTCGGGGACCTTCGCGTCCGGCCGGGAGTTCGCTGATTTCGTCGACTTGACCCGTCTGGGCGCATTGGTGACAAAAGGTGTATCCGCGCAGCCGTGGCAGGGCAACGCCAGTCCGCGCATCGCCGAGACGCCGTCGGGCATGCTCAACTCCATCGGCCTTCAGAACCCCGGAGTCGATGCGTTCTGCGAGCGTGACCTCGTCTGGCTGGCCCAACATGCTGCGGGGCTTCCCGTCATCGTCAACGTGAGTGGCCATTCGGTGGAGGACTACGTCGCGGTCGTAGAGCGGCTGGAGAGAGAGTCGGTCGTCAGCGCCTACGAGGTGAACATATCGTGCCCGAACGTGGACGAGGGCGGTTTGGCGTTCGGGACGTCGTGTGTCGCCGCGGATCAGGTCGTCGGCGCCTGTCGCGCGGCCACCCGGCGGCCGCTCATCGTGAAGCTCAGTCCCAACGTCACCGATATCACGGAGATCGCCCGTGCTGTCGAGGCGGCCGGGGCCGACGCGGTGTCCCTCATCAACACCTTGCTCGGGATGTCCATCGATGTGGACACGAAGCGACCCCACCTTGCCCGCGGGTTCGGGGGGTTGTCGGGACCTGCGATTCGGCCCGTCGCCGTGCGGATGGTGTGGCAAGTGGCGCGCGCGGTAACCGTGCCGGTACTCGGTATGGGGGGCATCATGACCGGTCGCGATGCGATCGAGTTCCTGCTGGCCGGGGCCAGCGCGACTGCAGTTGGTACGGCGAACTTCGTCGACCCGACCGCGACGATGCGAGTCATCGATGGAATCGAAGAGTACTGCCGCGAGCAGGGAATCAGTCGCGTCCGCGACCTGATAGGCGCTGTGGAGGCGTGATGCGGGGAGACGAAGAAATGGACGCGACGACCGACGCTTCAGACAGGCTCATCATCGCACTCGATTGCGACGGTCACCAGGCCATGGCACTCGCACGCACACTCGTCGACGAGGTCCGATGGCTCAAGGTCGGCATGACGCTCTTCTACGAGCAGGGCCCCGAGATCGTCGAGCGGCTCCGCGCTCTCGGTTTCGAGATATTCCTGGACCTGAAGCTCCACGACATCCCGCATCAGGTCGAAGGAGCCGCACGACAGGTCGCCGCGCTCGGTGCGCGCATGTTGACGGTTCACGCTGCCGGGGGTCGGGCGATGATCGAGGCTGCGGTGCGCGGTGCCGAGGCGGGTGCTCGGGACGCGGGAGTGTCCGCCCCGGCGGTCATCGCCGTCACAGTTCTCACGAGCATGTCCGATGCGGAGCTGCCCGATATCGGCGTAGGCACTGGTGCGGTCGAACAGGTCGAGAGGCTTGCGAACCTGGCGAAGGGTGCCGGTGTCGCCGGCGTCGTGTGCTCGCCCAAGGAGGCGGCCATCGTCAGAACGGTCGTGGGCGAATCCGCGCTCGTCGTCACACCGGGCGTACGCCCTCTCTGGGCGGACGCAGGCGATCAGTCGCGCATCGCCACGCCGACCTCAGCGCTCAATGCCGGTGCGAGCCATCTGGTGATCGGCCGGCCCGTGACAGATGCCGCGTCGCCCGCGTACGCCGCCGCACAGATCCTGCAAGAGATGGAAGGGGTGTTCGAAGGTGCCTGACACCACGATGACTCAGGCTGAGATCGTCGATGCGCTCAAGGCCGCTGACGCGGTGTTGGACGGTCACTTCGTGCTCACGAGCGGCCGTCACAGCGACACCTACGTCCAGTGCGCCCGAATCCTGGAGGACCCTGCACTGACCACGCGCCTCGCGCAGGCGGCGGTCGCGGGCCTGCCGGAGGATCTCGATATCGACCTTGTCGCAGCCCCGGCGGTTGGAGGGCTTGTCATCGGCTTTGCGGTGGCGCAGGCCCTCGGGGTCAAGTTCATCTTCACCGAGCGCGAGAACGGACGCATGGTCTTTCGTCGCGCGTTCAAGGTCCCTGAGGGCGCCCGTGTTCTTGTCGTTGAAGACGTGGTCACAACGGGTGGCAGCGTCGCCGAGGTCATCGCCTTGGTAGAGGCGGCTGGTGCCCGGGTGGTCGGTGTGGTCTCGCTCATCGACCGGGGTGGAGACAAAGCGTTCTCAAGCCCTGCGTGGCCTCTACTTCGTCTTGAGGTGGAGTCCTGGGACCCCGCGTCGTGTGCGCTGTGCGCTTCCGGAGTCGAGGTGTACTCGCCAGGCAGTCGGCGTCTCGCGACGTAGACTCTTCACATCATCGCAGGTCAGGCGTAGCATGAACGGAGTTTCGCGATTGTTCGCGCTCCCGTGAGGGGGAGGCGAGACACTCGAGATGCCCCGCCTGGTACGACGAGGAGGAACCATGGCACTGCCCAACCTGTCGCCGGAAGACCGCGCCAAGGCGCTCGCAAAGGCCGCTGAGGCGCGCCAGAAGCGAGCGGTGGTCCGCGCGAAGATCAAGTCCGGCGAGATGACGTTCGTCGACGTCATGAAGAAGTCGGACGACCCGGTCATCGCGCGTATGAAGGTGACGACGCTGCTGGAGTCGCTTCCCGGATACGGCAAGGCCA
The DNA here is from genome assembly GCA_034370385.1 of Coriobacteriia bacterium. NCBI lineage: Bacteria > Bacillati > Actinomycetota > Coriobacteriia > Coriobacteriia bacterium. The sequence goes on along the minus strand of JAXMKZ010000007.1, from coordinate 20,108 downwards.
AGGCAGCCAAGCTGATGGCTGACCTCGAAATCTCGCCGAGCCGTCGCGTGCAGGGACTCGGAGCCCGCCAGCGCGAGCAGCTCATGGAGCGCTTGGGCTGAGGTGCGATGCGCTCCTGAGTCCGACCGCGCTGCGGTGCGGCGCGGAAATCTCTTCATCGTCTCTGGCCCTTCGGGGGCGGGCAAAGGCACGCTCGTCAAGGAGTTGCTGACGCGTGTACCTGACTTGTGGGTGTCGGTCTCGGCGACCACGCGCGCACCCCGCCCGGGAGAGACAGACGGCGTTGCGTACCGGTTCGTCTCAGGCGAACACTTCGATGAGCTGATCCGAACCGATGGCTTGCTTGAGTGGGCGGAAGTGCACGGGAACCGCTACGGGACGCCTCGCGCGGAGGTCGAGACCCGAATCGCAGCAGGCAAGCAGGTCATTTTGGAGATCGATCCCCAAGGAGCGTTTCAGATTCGCGACCGGCTCCCTGACACCGTGCTGATCTTCATCCTTGCTCCCTCCGTCAGTGAACTTGAGCGTCGATTGAAGGGTCGGGGTTCCGAGACCGATGAGCAGGTCGCGGTGCGCATGAAGACCGCGGAGCGCGAACTGGCGCTTGTGGGTAGGTACGACCATGTGGTAATAAACGACGACGTTTCGCGCGCAACCGACGAGATCGCGCGTATCATCGATACGTACGCGTCCATCGAGGAGTCTGAGCACCTATGTCCGTGATCAAGCCCGAGATCGACGATCTGCTGTCCAAGGTCGATTCGAAGTACACCCTGTGCATCATGGCGTCTCGCCGTGCACGCCAGGTCAACGACCTGAACCACCTGCTGCAGGATCAGGCGCTGCTGGCCATGTCGCCGGCCGAGGTCGCTGAGATGCGCAGCGGCAACGCCAAGCCGCTCACCCTGGCACTCGAGGAGGTCGCTCGCGGCACGGTGAGCTTCGAGCGCCCCAAAGACAGCTACAAGTAACGGAAGTAGGCGCGCCGGTGGAAGAGCGCGTCTGTTTCGGCTCGTACCATGAGATCGGCCTCAAGGGTCGCAACCGCTCGGTCTTCGAGCGGCGGCTGGCTGACAACCTCACTGCGATCCTCGAGGGGCTGCCCGTAGCACGGGTGGAGCGGATGTCCTCGCGTATCGTCGTGCCCGTGACGGACCATTCACGGGTCGATGAGGTGGCTGTGCGCATGGCGCTGGTACCAGGTGTGAACACCGTGATGGTGGCTACGCGCATCGAGCGCGATCTGTCGCTCATCGAGCAAGCCGCACTCGCCGAGGTCGCGGCCTCGGGGCCGTTTACCACCTTTGCGGTTGACGCCAAGCGCAGCAACACCGAGTTCCCGCACTCGAGCCAGGAGATGAACCGCATCCTCGGCTCCACGATCCAGGCAGCCACGGGGGCGGGCGTCGACCTCGGGAACCCCGATCTCATGGTCACGGTCGTCGTGGCCCAGGCGTACGCCTACGTGTCCACGCGGCGGTACGCCGGGGTGGGGGGCCTTCCTACCGGGATGTCGGGGACCCTTGTCTCGTTACTGTCGTCAGGGATCGATTCACCCGTCGCCACGTGGCGCATGATGCGTCGAGGCGCCGTTGCGGTGGGCCTGCACTTCTCCGGCCGCCCCCATGTGTCTTCCGGCAGCGAGGAGCTGGTCGCCCGTATCGCATCGGTTCTTGAGCAAAACGGCGGCTTGGGACGTGTCTATGTCGTGCCGTTCGGCGACATCCAGAAGGAGATATCGCTGCTGGCCCCACCCGACCTGCGCATCATCTTGTACCGCCGACTCATGATGCGCATCGCTGCGGAGATCGCCGGCGTTGAACGCGCGAAGGCGATCGTCACCGGCGAGTCGCTCGGTCAGGTGGCCAGTCAGACCCTCGAGAACATCGCGGCTGTCGACGAGGCCTCGGAGTTGCCGGTGTTTCGCCCGCTCATCGGAAACGACAAGCTCGAGATCATGGCCGAAGCGCGCCGGATAGGCACCTACGAGATATCGATCGAGGACGCGCCGGACTGCTGCACGCTGTTCATGCCGCGTACTCCTGAGACGCATGCCAGCCCGACCGCGGTGCGCGAGGCGTGGAATGCCCTACCGCATGAGCGTATGGTCGCCGACGCGCTCGAGGCGCTGGAATGGCTCGATTTCCGCTGCCCGACCTACCGGCCGCCGAAGCGCTGGCCGACGCCGGCGGGTGCGCCGGGCTTCAGCGTGGCGGCGATGCGCGGGTGAGCGCCACCCTGCGCATCCTGGCCCTCGAGCCGTACTATGGCGGCTCGCATCGCAGCGTCCTTGATGGCCTCGTGGCCCACGTCGACGCCGAGTGGACCCTCGTGACGCTTCCCGCGCGCAAGTGGAAGTGGAGGATGCGGGGCGCGGCGATCACCATGGCGGCCCAGGTGCGGGAGAGCGTTGCGGACGCGCGCCGGGCCGGTGAGGGCGTACCGTTCGATCTGGTCTTCGCATCGACGTTTCTGAACCTCGCCGAATGGCGAGGACTGGTCGGCTCTGCAATGGCGAGCGTGCCCGCGATCGTGTACTTCCATGAGAATCAACTGCTGTACCCGGTGCGCCACACCGCGGAGTGGGACCTTCAGTTTCCTCTCACGAACATCACCTCTGCGCTCTCCGCCGAGCGGTGCGTGTTCAACACCGCCTGGAACCTCGACGGGTTCGTCAGCGAGATTCCTGGTTTCGTCCGCCAGTTCCCTGACCACCACCCCGCTGGACTCGCAGAGGCCATCCGGGCCAAGTCCATCGTGTTGGCGCCGCCGTTCGACCCGAGTGACTTCGACAACGTGGTGCCGACCCGTGGTCCGCGTCCCCGGGTCGTGTGGCCGCACCGCTGGGAGCACGACAAAGACCCGGAGACGTTCCTGCGCGCGGTGACCCAGCTTGCGGACGAAGGGCTGGACTTCGAGGTGGCGATGGCCGGCCAGGCGTTCCGCGAGACCGAGGACGATGTCAGACAGGCGGCATCTGCGCTCGGAGAGCGGCTCGTGCATTGCGGTGAACCGTCGGGGCGTGCGGCGTACGCTGCGTTGCTCGCCAGCTCTGATATCGCGGTATCCACGGCGCGCAACGAGTTCTTCGGGCTGGCGATGGTTGAGGCCTGCTACGCGGGGTGTGCACCACTCGTGCCCGACCGTCTCGCCTACCGAGAGCTCTACGGCGATGAACACCGCTACGAGGGGTACGATGAGTTGGTGGCGCGCTTGAGGGCGCTGATTCTCGCGCCGCCGGCACCCGGTTCAGCGCGGGGATTCGCTGAGCGGTTCACGTTCGCGGCACTCGCTGGCCGCTACGCCGGTTTGTTCGCCGCGGTGGCCGAATCAGCGGGCAGGCGGGATCGGGCGAAAGAAGGGGGAGCAGCGTGAGCGGAGCGGATTTCGTGTGGACGACACCGATGATCGTCGGAGTCGTGGTGCTCGGCTTGTTCGAGTTCGGCCTGATGCTGTGGGCAGTGGTTGACTGGGTCAAACGACCCCCGGCACAGATCCGTGGGAACCGAATCCTGTGGCTGCTTCTCATCCTGCTCGTCAACATCGCGGGGCCGATCATCTATCTGACGGTGGGACGTCTCCCGGCCGCAATCGACGACTCTCAGGTCGTTGCGTCGCCTGAGGCGAGCCAAGCCGCAACGGATGTTCTGTACGGCGACAGCGATCGTTCGATCATCTCGTGACCGCCGCCATCGAACTGCGCGGTCTGGCCAAGCACTACGGCGAGGTGAGGGCCCTCGACTCCGTCGATCTGGTCGTGGAGGAAGGCGCGGTCTTCGGTTTCCTTGGTCCTAACGGGGCCGGCAAGACGACAGCACTGCGGCTGCTCAACGGGCTGGCGCGGCCGAGTGCCGGCTCGGCGCGGATCTTCGGTCACGCTGCTGGGAGCCCCGAGGCTCGCGATGTGGTGGGCTTCTTGCCCGATGTACCCGGCTTCTATGAGTGGATGACCGCAGCGGAGTACCTGCGCTTCGCCGGGGGGTTGTTCGGACTGCAGGGCGAAGGCCTCGAGGAGCGTGTATCGGTGCTGCTGCAGATGGCCGGGCTTGCCGGCATCACCACGCGCCTAGGCGGGTTCTCGCGCGGCATGAAGCAGAGACTGGGCGTGGCGCAGGCGCTCGTGAACGCCCCACGCCTGCTGATGCTCGACGAGCCGACCAGCGCGCTCGATCCGCTGGGACGCCGCGACGTACTCGACATGATCGCCTCGCTCAAGGGGCGAACGACCGTGTTCTTCTCGACGCACATCCTGTCTGATGTCGAGCGGGTGTGCGACACCGTGGCGGTGCTCGACCATGGCGCTATCGTCGCTCACGGGCCCATCGAGGAACTCAAGGCTCGCTACGCGGCCCACCGGATCGTGGTGGAGGTCACCGACGGTGCCGAGGGCCTTGCTGAATCGGTAGGCGCACAAGCGTGGGCGACGTCAGTCCAGCGAGACGGGCAGACGCTGCGCGTGAGTGTGAGTGACACGCGTGAGGCCGGTCGCGCGTTGCCCGCACTTCTGACTGCCGCCGGATTGACGCTCGTGCGCGTCGAACCGGGCGAGATCGATCTTGAAGAGGTGTTCGTCGACTTGGTCGGCCAGTCGACGGGAGGGCAGCGATGAGGGCTCTGGGGCGCTTCCTGGCCAAAGAGACGGTGGAGATCAGGCGCACCTGGCGTCTGCCCACCGTTGGCGGCGTGCTGCTGTTCTTCGCGGTCATGAGCCCTCTGGCGGCCCTCGCGACGCCGGCCATCATCGCCTCGGTATCGCAAAGCCAGCCCGGAGTCGTGATCATGGTCCCCGATCCCACGTACCTCGACAGCTATCTCCAGTGGATCAAGAACCTTTCGCAGATCGGATTGCTGCTGGTCGTCTTTGCGAGCGCGGGCCTGATTGCCGGCGAGCGGTCGAGCGGTACGGCGCTGCTGGTCGTGGTCAAGCCGGTGTCGCGCCGCTCCTTTGCGGTTGCGAAGTTCTTGGCTCAGGCGGGTCTCGTCGCCGGGGCCACCGCGGTCGGCACGCTCGTCACGTGGCTGGGTACGTTGCTCGCATTCGGTGAAGCACCGGCGGCTGCGCTCGTGGCGGCGTCCGGTGCATGGTTGGTGGGCGCCCTGCTCGCCGTGGCCGTGACGCTGGCCCTATCGGCGGTGTTGCCGACGCTAGCCGCCGGGATCGTGGCGCTCGTCGGATTCGGATTACTCGGTATCGCGGGCCTGTGGCCGCCGCTGCTCCAGTACACACCCGTTGGAATCCTGAGCGCCCCGAGCGCCCTGCTGGCGCGTGAGCCCGTTGCCCTTGCCGTCCCGCTCGCAACGACAGCGCTCGTGATCATCGTCTGTGTGTGGGCCGCCGGGGCGTTGTTCGCCCGCAGGGAGCTGTAGCGTCCCCCCGACTACTCGCAGCCCGCGTACCGGCTTGCGACATCGTCGAGGTCGAGGTGGTCGCGCTCGACGTTCATCACCGCGAGGAAGACCTCGATGATCCGCGCGTTCGTCGCTGCGGCGACCACCTCACCGTAGAACTCGGTTGCACGCTGCTCACGGGCGGCGGACTCGGCGATTGCGGCGCACCAGTCCGCCGGCTCGCCTTCCGGCGTCGCGAGGTCATCCGGCTTGGGGGTGCCCAGAAGCTTCGAGAAGATGCCGCAATGCTCGGCCTCGACCCGTGCGAGTCGCTTGTAGGCGCTCGACAGATCCTCGTCGCCGGACAGAGCGGCCACCGCGAGATAGAACCGTGCGTTGGAGCGCTCGATCTCAACCGAGGTCGTCAGGTGGTCGCGCTCGAGCTCGGTGAGCTGGATCGTGTTCTCGGAGGCGGCGAAGCCGCCGGGTTCGACGAAATACTCTGCCGACGCGCCGCAGAACGGGCACCGTGAGGGGGCCGACGTACCGAGGTAGGTGTCGCCGCAGATCCGGCATCGAAGCATCTTCATGGTGATTCTCCTTGTTTCGGTGGGCCAGCGGGCGTGCCCGCCGGTTTGTCAGGGCTGTAGTGCCAGGGCGCTGGCGATCGCGTGGCCGAACGCGCTGGCGGCTTCGGGGCCGTTCGCGGTGACGATGTGACCGTCGACGACGACCGGGTCATCCCTCCACGTGGCGCCGCGCGCGGTCAGGTCGTCGCGCTGTGTGGTGAACGCGGTCGCACGGATTCCTTGAAGCAGCCCCGCGCGGGCCAGCGTAGCCGGGGCGATGCAGATTGCGCCGATCACGCCACCCGCCGCAAGGGTACGCCGTGCCAACCCATGAGCGTCCGGGTCGTCGAAGAACACCGATGCACCGGCGCCACCGATGAACACTGCCGCGTCCCACACGCCCAGTGCGGCGTCGGCGACTGACACAGTCGCCTCCGCGGTGAGTCCGAAGCGCCCCGTGACGGTGCCTGCGGACGTGCTGGCCGTGACCACCGTGGCACCGCTCGCCTCGAGCACCGCCTTGGGTTCTGCGTACTCCTCGTCACGAAACACCGAAGGAGCCACGACCATCACCACGGATTTCATGGAGACCTCACTGACGTTGTTGACCTGCAGACTCCACGATTCTACCCTCACCGAGTGCCTCCAACGCCCGACGATCACGAAAGGCCACCGAATGCCCCGCGACTGGCGCTCATGGCGAGACCTCATCACGAGCCGATGGGCGGTCAAGACGGCGTTTCTGCTGTTCTTCGTGTACGCGGTGGTCCAGCTGCTCAGGTTCGAGCAGTGGGCGAGAGGCAACGGCCCGTTCGTGTCGCGTCCTGAGATCGTCGGTGGCCTGCTGCCCATCGGCCACTTCACGAGCTTCTTCGGATGGGTCAGGGGCGGCGGATGGGACTCCTATCTTCCCGCGGGACTCGTGATCATCATCGGCGCACTAGTCCTCTCCGTGGCCCTCAAGCGTGGCTTCTGCGGCTGGATCTGCCCAGTGGGCACGGTGTGGGAGGCCTTCGCATCGCTCGGCCGGCTCCTGTTCGGCGCGAACGTGCGCGTCTGGCGTTGGCTGGACCTGCTCGGGCGCACCGTGCGCTATCTGCTCGCCGCGGCGTTCATGCTCGTGCTGCTCGTCGTGGTCCCGGTGTCTGAGGCGGTCGGCTTCCGCGCGCTGCCCTACATGTGGGTCGCTGACATCAAGATCATCCACCTCATGGCCGATCCGGCATGGATCGGGATCGCGCTGCTGGCAGCGGTCCTTTCGGTGGCGTTCGGTCCTGTGTGGTGCCGGTATCTGTGCCCCCTTGGAGGGCTCTACTCGGCGGTCGGAATCGCCTCGCCGTGCACCATCGAACGCGACCGAGAGGCGTGCATCCACTGCCGCAGGTGCGCCGAGGTGTGTCACGCATTCGTCGAGCCGGAACGCTTGGGGCGCGTCTGGGCACCCGAGTGTGATGGCTGCATGGACTGCGTGAAGGTATGTCCCGTGGATGGGTGCCTTGAGGCCAAGGCTTTCTCCCGTGCGCGCATCGCGCCGTGGGTCTGGCCGGTCCTGGTCGTTGGTCTGTGGCTCATCATCTACGGCTTCGCGCAAGCGACGGGTCAGTGGAAGAGCGGTCTGCCTCCCGAGGCCTTCAAGTCGGCGATCGACATGGGCATCATCGAACAGGAGACGCGCGGCTTCTTCGAGTAAGGTTCGCCCGGCTTGGTGCGTGTGGTAGGCTGTGTACAAAGTTGTGTACAGACGTCGTACCGCTCTTCTGCGACGCGTGCTTGAAGGGGGATCCGATGCTTGATGTCACGCCCGTTCACGACGGAATCGACCGTCAGATCAGTGAGTTCGGCGCGCGGCGCGAGGCCCTGCAGGCCGCGAACCGGTACTTCTATCTTCAGACGACCACCGGGCCGACGAACCATCTCGTTACCATGAAAGATGGTCGCGAGATGGTGATGCTCGCCTCCTACTCCTATCTGGGCCTGATCGGACATCCTGCCATCGATGCGGCCGCCAAGGCCGCTGTCGACGCGTACGGCACCGGCGCAGGCGGAGTACGTCTACTCACGGGCACGAACGACCTTCACGAGCGACTTGAGGAGAGGATCGCGCGCTTCTCCCACCGTGAGGACTCGTGTGTCTACTCGAGCGGCTATGTGACCAACGTGGCGATGATCACCGCGCTCACGGGCCCCGGCGATCTCATTTTGATGGACAAGCTCGACCACGCGTCTATCGTCGACGGGTGCCTGCTGTCCGGCGCCAAGTGGCGGACCTATCGTCACAACGACATGGAGCATCTCGAGAAGCTGCTGCGCTCGGCTGCGGGCGAGTACGGAACCGTGCTTGTGGTTGCAGACTCGGTGTTCTCGATGGATGGCGACATCATGGATCTGCCCCAGACGAAGCGTCTGTGCGAGCAGTATGGCGCCCGCCTGATGGTTGACGAGGCGCATTCGATCGGATCGCTTGGGGCAACCGGACACGGGATTGAAGAGCACTTCGACATGATCGGCTCCATTGACCTGAAGATGGGCACGCTATCCAAGTCGATTCCGAGCATCGGCGGCTACTGTGCGGCGTCGGCTGAGATCGTCGACTTCCTGAGGCACAACTCGCGCCCGTTCATCTTCTCAGCGGCGCTGCCTCCAGCGCAGACGGCAGCCGCTATCGCCGCATTCGACGTCATCGAGGCGGAGCCGTGGCGGGTGCAGCGCCTCCACAGCGTCCAAGACCGGTACGCCGCGGGACTGCGCGAGCAGGGATGGGACACGATGCTCGCCTCCACGTGTGTGGTGCCGGTGCTCGTGGGCGAGGAGACCAAGACGATGGATCTTACGCGCATGCTCTTCGACCGCGGCGTGTTCGTCTGTCCCATCGTCCACCCGGCGGTTCCACGGGGCACGGAACGCCTGCGCACGTGCTTGATGGCGACGCACACCGATGAAGACATCGCACTCGTGCTTGCGGCGTTCTTGGAGTCCGGACAGGAGCTCGGCCTCATTTAGGACCTGTCCAGCGAGCGTCCCTGCTAGAATCGCCCAGGGACCCTCGCTTTCGCCTGTCAGATGGTGGGCGCGGTCACCGTGGGGCGCGACGCGCATCGGACGCGGACAGGGATCACTCAATGGCTTCTCGCCTGCCTGTGCACTCGCACGCGCGGACATTCGACATCAGGTACGGGTGGATCGCCGTCAGTGCGTTCGTCGGCGTCTACATCGGTACGCGCTACGGTATCGACGTCGGTCCGGCCCTGTTCGGGGCGCAGATCGTCTATACGGGAACGATACTCGCTGCGGCTGTCCTGCTCACGATGGGCGCGCTTCGGAGCCCTGCTGGCAGCCGTGCCCGCAGATCGTGGTTGCTGCTGGGGCTGTCGGCCGGATTCATCTTCCTCGGCGAGTCGGTCTTCAGTGCTGCTGTGTTGTCCGGCCACGAGGCTTCCGAAGCATGGACGGTCTTGTTCGATGTCGCCAATCTCGGTGCGGCCGTCTCGCTGGTTGCGGCACTGGTGGTCGACTCGGGTATCGGTCGGTTCGGATGGCGGCGTGGCGCGCGTCTCACCCTCGATGCTCTCGCGCTTATCACGCTTGCGTTCGCCGTGTTCTACCGATTCTGGTCAGAGAGGCTCCCGGGCGAGGCGAGTCTCGCAGATGCTTCACGGCTGGCGGCCTACTGCGTGCTCGCCGGGGTCATCTTCGTCGGTGGAATCACCACGTTCGGGCGTCGCGGCGCGCGTGATCTGATGCACAACAGACTTCTTGCCTACGCCCTTACGGTGCTGGCGTCGGGAATAGCCCTCTGGGCAGGCACCGAGCTTGCGGTCGGCCCGAGCGCTCAGGTGATCGTCGGGGTGTCGAATACGCTCATGCTGGCTTCGTACGGGGTCATGGTGCTCGCGGCTGTCGCGCGACTCAACGAGCGCAACGTGGCGACGGCTGCGCCACTCGTGCCGCCGTCCGCGTGGCCCGGAGTCATCGCATCCACTCTCGTGTTCGCCTCGATCGTGTGGCTGGGGGTGCTGGCTCTGGGTGCGGACCAAGGTTCGGTTGCGGCGGAGTTCTACCTTGTGGCCGTATCGGTCGCAGCTGTTTGTGTTGTTGGACGAACCTACCTGACGTATGCCGAGGCCGATGAGCTCGACAGGCGTTCGTTGACGGATCCGATAACCGGCGCGCGGGGACCGAGGTCGTTCTGGCTCCAATCCGATGCGCTCATTTCGGCTACCGAGCGGCAATCCCGCATGCCGTGCCTGATCGACCTCGACCTCGACGATTTTTCTCGTGTCAACGCCTCGCGAGGGTACACGGTCGGTGACCACGATCTGACCGCAGTTGCGCGCGCCCTTGAGCATGCAACGGGAGGGGCGAGTGGGGTATACCGCATGCGCGGCAACGAGTTCGCCGTTCTGGCGCGGGTTCGCGACCCCGACGAAGGCATGGTGCTGGCGCGATCGCTCTTGGCCGCAGTACGAGCCGCAGCGACGAGCAGCGCGCTTACCGCATCGGTGGGGCTGGCCGTCTATCCCGTGGATGCGCAGGACTCGGAGGCGCTGCTTCTCAGCGCCAGACATGCGGCCGTCTGGGCGAAGAGGCATGGCAAGAACCGTGTCGTGCGCTTCGAGCCGCGCATCGGCTCTGCGCTCAGCGCGCGAGACCCGTTCGCACTCCCGGGTGAGCAAGCGAAGGCGGATATGGCGCGCGCGTTGCTCGCTGCGGCCGATGCGCGTGACCCAGCCAACCACACCCACTCACGCAACGTCGCCGCCCTGGCCCGGCTGCTCGCTGAGGACCTCGGATTGGACACCGAGCGTACGAAACGCGTCGAGATGGCTGCGATTCTTCACGACGTGGGCAAGATCGCGTTGCCGGATGTGATGCTGGGCGGGCGTACGCTCACGTTTCAGGAGCGAACGGTGGCACGCGAGCACCCCGAGTTAGGCGAACGTCTCCTGGACTCCCTGGCCGTCGAGGGTGTCGGACGGTGGGTGCGCGCCCACCACGAGAACTGGGACGGCTCGGGCTACCCTGATGGACTGTCCGGCGACGACATCCCCGTCGAGGCACGAGTCATCGCGCTTGCGGACGCTTTCGACGGCATGACCATGGGGAAGCGCTACGGGGCACCGATGTCACATGCAGCCGCCCTGCAAGAGATTGACCTCGGCATCGGTGTGCGTTTCGACCCGGACCTGGCCGAGAGGTTCATTCGTGTGGTCGCCACGATGGGCGCTCTGGGCTGGTCGGATGAATGGGGGACGGCGTGAGCGCCTTGAGCCCCCGTATCATCCGCATGATTCGGGTGCTTGCCTGGCTGACGGCAGGGCTGCTGGCGGGATGGCGCATCGCCGTCCTCGTGTTCGACTGGTCACCGCGCGTCCAGATCATCCTCGGCGACGTCGTGTCGTACGTCATGCCCTTGGGCGTGACGCTGGTGCTTCTCGGTATCGTCGCGATGAAGACTCTCGGCACGGGTCGTGAGCACAGATTCTGGGGTCTGCTCTGGCTCGCGGTCGCCCCGGTGTTCGTCGCTGAGGTGTACTGGACGTACTACGCGCTGACGGTCGACCTCGCTGGCCCCATCCAGTCGCAGTTCGTCAGAGCCCTGCACATCGTGGGGCAGGCGGCCATGCTCGCGCTTCTGGTCCGCATGACTCGTTTCGGGCAGTTGCCGCCCCTGGTGAGGGTGCGCTTCCATCTGGACATCCTTTCGGCGCTCGCCGTGGCATGGCCCGTCGTGTATCTGGTATGGACTCTGCCCGCGTTCGACGGTCTGCCCGGCGGCGGCAGCGGGATGGCCGGCATAGCGGCGGTCTACCCGCTGTTTGGCTTGCTCATGGTCGCTGCGACTGTGCCCATCTTGTTCTCAGCTCGCACCTCCAGACCGCGATGGGAACGCATCGTGGCCGGATCACTCGTGGTGTACGGGGTGAGTCTGATCCTCAACCCGTACTTCAATCTCCTGGCCTTGCAGGGTCTCGATGAGGGTTTCGCCCTGCTCTCGGCTGTCAGCGGGCTTGCGCTGCTGATTCTTGATGTGGGCGTCATCTACCGACTCACCTCACCTGAGGGAGGCGGTCTGGCTACCGCCCCCTGGGCGCTGCCTGAAACTACAGGCAACGCGTTGCTCAGGTACTTTCCTGTGGTCGTGGCTGCGATGCTCGTGCCGCTCGGGGCGTTGGCTGTCGCGTTCGCAGGCACCCCTGCGGGTGCTCCGCTGTTCTACGCGAACCTGGTGGTCGCCTGGCTGCTCGCGCTCCGGTCCCTCATCGCAGCGATCGAGCGAGCGCGGGCACGAGCCGCCGATGCCGTCGATGCTGAGACCGGTGCATTCGACGCGAGGCTTCTGATCCCGCGCTTGGCAGAGCTCGTCGAGCGGGCGTCAGAGGCAGGCCGGTCCTTCTGCGTGGTGGTCTTCGCGGTCAATGATCCGATAGGGGCTACCTACGACCCCGGTGAGGGCCGCGCGGCGGGAAGGGAGCTCGTCGGCGTTGTGCGCAGTGAGGCGCAAGGGGCGGTCGAGATATTCAGACTGGGTGAGGATCGCATCGCCGTCGTCCTTGACGGAGCGACACCGGGCGACGCCGCCACGCTCGCGCTGCGGGCATGGGTTGCCGTGGACAGGCTACTGGCACTGGATGGAGCCCGGCTGGGCATGACCGTGAGCGCGGGCGTGGCCTGCTTCCCGCTGCATGCATTGAGTGCCGACAAGTTACTCGCGGCCGCCGAGGTCGCGGTGGCGGTGGCTCGCGGGTCTGAGAGCGAGCCGGTCGCCGTCTATGACGCATCCGCGGAGGTGCTCCCTGCTGATGAGCGTCGACTGCGGGAGCGGATGCGGGTTCTGCGCAGCACCGTGCGAGCGCTTGCCGAGGCGGTGGATGCCCGAGACCCCGCGACGCGTGACCATTCCGTCAACGTGGCCGAGCTTGCTACGGCACTCGCGCAGGTGCTGGGGTTGCCCGACAGCCAGGTTCAGATCGTGGGCCTCGGCGCCCTGATGCATGACGTCGGCAAGATCGGCGTGCGCGATGAGATCCTGCTGAAGCCCGGGCCTCTGGATTCCCTGGAGCGAGCCGAGATCGAAGAGCACCCCGTCTTGGGTGAGCGAATCCTCGCCCCGGCTCTGCTCGATGACATTCTCCCCATCGTGCGCTGGCATCACGAGCGATGGGACGGCGAAGGCTATCCCGACCGGCTGTCAGGCGAGCGCATCCCCGTGGAGTCGCGTGCACTGGCCATCTGTGACGCGTTCGAGACGCTTACCAGTGGCCGTCCGTACCGCGAGGCGGTCTCTACCGAAGCCGCGCTCGCTGAGATCGAGGCGTGCGCCGGCTCGCAGTTCGACCCCGCGATGACGGCCGTGTTCGCCCGGTTGGTGCGAGGACTGTCGGGCCCGAGGGCCGCTACAACTTCGCCATGATGCCTGAGACGTCGCGCGGGTGCAGTGCGCGCCTCCAGCCGGGCTCGGCCGATGCGGGCGTGCTCTGGCCGTAGGTGGGTTTTCCCGTTTCGCGGAAGTAGACCCCGATGGGCATTTTGCAGGTGTCGGGAGCGCACGTGAGTTCATGAAACGCGGTCAGCGACAGGTCGAAGGCCTTCACCCTGTCAGTCGCGTCCCAATCCGACTCCTCGAGCTTGTAGACGCGCTCCCTGAACCACGCGAAGGTGTTGATCTTGTTCCAGGTCACACAGGGCTGGAACACGTCCACAAGGGCGAAGCCGTCGTGCGTCAGGGCTTCGATGTAGAGCGATGTCAGGTGCGCGATGTCACCGGCGAAGCCGCGGGCGATGAAAGTCGCACCTTCTGCCAGTGCGATGCCGATGGGGTTCACCGGTTCTTCCAACACGCCTTGGGGGGTTGAGACGGTCGGCATGAGGTGGTCGCTCGTCGGCGACGCTTGACCCGTGGTGAGCCCGTAGATCTGGTTGTTGTGCGCGATGACCGTGAGCGCGACGTTGCGCCGACACGCGTGAACGAAGTGCCCGAGGCCCAAGCCGTAACCGTCACCGTCGCCCATCTCGACGACGACGTGTTGGTCGGGGCGGGTGAGGGCGTACGCGGATGCAGGCGGCAGTGAGCGGCCGTGGAGGGCGTGAAACCCCTGCACATCGTAGAAGTCGGCGCCGTTGCCGTGGCATCCGATGCCCCAGAACATCGCGAACTCCCGTTTCTCCCAACCCAGCTCGGCCAGGGCACGTTGGAGCGCGAGAAACATCCCGTGATTGCCGCAGCCCGGGCACCAGGTCGGCTTGTTCGTGTTGGTGAACGCCTTGGCTTCAGGCATCAGTTGAAGTCCTCCTTCGCAACGAGCGCACCGGCGGCGTTGAGCTCGACCGGTTCGCCAAGCAGCTGCTTCACGGTGGCGTAGATGAGCTCCGGCGAGAACGGGCGGCCGTCGTAGCGACGTAGTCGGTGATGCACGGCATGGAGACACTGCTCACGGATAAGGCCCTCGAGCTGCCCGGTGGCGTTGCCCTCGATGATGAGGTTGATCTTCGCATCACACAGGAAGCGGCAGACCTCGATCGCGGGGAACGGCCACAGGGTGGTGACCTGAATGGCGTTCACCGCGTGTCCCTCGGCATGAAGCCATTGCAGCGCCTGGAGCGCCGGCATCTTCGTGGAGCCGAAGAAGACGAGCGAGATCTCGGCGTCGTCGGGGCCGAATCGATTCGGAGGCGGGACCATCGACGCCGCAAGGTCCAGCTTGCGCAGGCGCTTCTCGTTCTGGGCGACGCGGATGGAGGCCTCCTCGGCTTGAGCGCCGTAGCCGAACTCGTCGTGCTCGTAGGAGTTGACGACCTGGATCGCGCCCTCCACGCCCGGGAGCGCACGCACGCTCACACCATCCTCGGTGACCTTGTAGCGCGCGTAGCGGCCGTCGCCGGCGAGCGCATCGGGGTGGTCCTGGACGTCGCCCTCGGCCACGAGCTTGCCACGACGGATCTCGACGGCCTCCACGTCAAAACGCTCGCTGGTCGCGCGGTTATCCGACAGGTATGAGTCGCCGAGCAGGATCACGGGAGTCTGCAGTTCGTCAGCCAGATTGAAAGCGCGCCAGGTGTACTCGAACGCCTCAGCGTGGTCGCCCGGAGCCAGCACGACCCTCGGGAACTCGCCCTGAGAAGCGTGCAGGGCGAAGCGCAGGTCGCTTTGCTCGGTCCACGTGGGCAGACCGGTCGCAGGTCCGGGTCGGGTGAACAGGCCGACGACGCAGGCGGTCTCACTGACTCCGGCGAAACCGAACGCTTCGACCATCAGAGAGAAGCCGCCGCCCGCGGTAGCGCACATCGAACGCGTGCCGCCGAACGCGCTGCCAAGAACCATGTTCATCGCAGCGATCTCGTCCTCGGTATGCTTGACGACCACACCGGCTGCGTCGCCGTGCTTAGCCATGAAGTGGAGTAGCGACGAGGCGGGAGTCATCGGATACGCGGCGTAGAAGCCCACGCCGGCTGCGAGCGCTCCGAGACCGAAGGCTTCGTTTCCATCGGCGAGCACCAAGTCGCCTGCCTGCTCGGCAGCGGGAAGGGCGAACGGGAAAGCACAGGGGGCACCCTGGGCGTGCTCGAGTCCTGCCTGGGCGATGGCGATGTTCTGCGCGGCGATCTCGGGTGCTTTGTGCGCGAACTGCGCTCGGATAGAGGACTCGAGCCCGTCGAGTGCCATGCCCATGTGTCCCAGGGTCGCACCTAGCGCGGCGACGTTGCGCATGATCTTGATGCCGCCGGCGTCATCAACGATTCGGGTGAGCGGAACCGGCACGAGACACACGTCGTCGCGACCGCCTAGGTCGGCATCCGCATCCGGTTCGAAGTCCTTCGGGTCGTAGATGAGGGCACCACCCGGGGTGAGTTCGCGGATGTGGAGCCGGGCAGTGGGGCGGTCAAGCGCCACCAGGATATCGGTGGCCATCACGTGGCTCGTGATGGGGTCGGCGCTCACGCGCAGGTGGTAGGTGTTGTGCCCGCCCTTGATAAGCGACGGGTACTCAGTGAGATCGAAGGTGCGGTAGCCGGCCTGTGCGAACACACGTGCCAGCGACTGGCCCGCCGCCTTGATGCCGAACCCGGCGGGTCCTCCGATGCGGATGCGCACCTCGCGCCCGTAGGGCGCTGTTTGGGACATGGTCGGTCCTCTCGTGAGCGATCGGGTCGTCGCAGTGGTCGAAGCGGGCGTGTGGTGTTGTGCGCGCGGCACAAGGGGTATTGTTCCCGACACGCGCCGCGAAGACGCGCCGAAAGCATGCGATACTTGGTCTATGACCCAAAGAACCACAACACCCACCGTTGTAGTCGGCGTCACCGGCTGCATCGCTGCGTACAAAGCATGCGAGTTGGTGCGAGAACTCATGCGCGCCGGCTGTCGGGTGAAGGTCGTCATGACCGAGAACGCGACGCGCTTCGTCGGCCCGACGACGTTTCGCGCACTCACCGGAGAGCCGGTTGGGGTCTCGCTGTGGGACGAGCCCGCGGCGCGGGTGCACCACACCTCGCTCGCCGAGGAGGCGGACGTGTTCGCCGTCGTCCCCGCTACCGCAAACGTGATGGCGAAGTTCGCCATGGGGCGCGCCGACGATCTGCTCACGACCGTTGCGCTGGCTACGGAGGCGCCGCTTGTGGTGGCGCCGGCGATGAACGTGCACATGTGGCGCAACCCGGTGACGCAGGCCAATGTCGAGGCGCTCCGCGCGCGCGGCGTCGTCGTGATCGAGCCGGAGAGCGGCGAGCTTGCCTGTGGCGACGTGGGGGAGGGCAGGCTGGCGGCGCTATCGGTGATCACCGAGGCGATTCTGGCCGAGGCGCATCGCGCGCGGGATATTCGAGGCGTGCGCGTGCTTGTGACCGCCGGCCCCACTCGCGAGGCCATCGACCCCGTGCGCTTCATCGGCAACGCATCCAGCGGCAAGACCGGCTTCGCCATCGCCGAAGAGGCAGCACGGCGCGGGGCCGATGTCGTGCTGGTGAGCGGCCCGACCGTGCTGCCCGATCCCTTCAACGTCTCGACCGTCCGGGTCACCACGGCGCTCGAGATGGCTGCCGCGGTCGACGACGCCTTCGAATCGTGCGATGTGGTCGTGGCGAGTGCCGCGATCTCGGACTTTCGCCCCGCCGTGCGCTCGAGCGTGAAGCAGCACAAAGATGAAGCGCCCCTCGTCGTCGAACTCGAGCGAAATCCGGACATACTCGCCGCTCTCGGTGTTCGCAAGGAAGGGCGATTGCTGGTGGGCTTTGCGGCTGAGACGGGAGACCCCGTGGCGAGCGCGCGCGGCAAGCTCGCTGCCAAGTCGCTCGATCTCGTGGTCGCCAACGACGTGTCCGACCCGGTGATGGGGTTTGCCAGTGACCACAACCGGGTCTGGCTCGTAGACGCATCCGGTTCTGAAGAGTTGCCTGTCATGTCGAAGCGGGCGCTTGCGCGCGCGCTGTGGGATCGTATCGCGCCGTCCGCCCGAGAGGCGAGCGAGCGCCGGAAAGGAGTTGGCGAATGACCAGGAGTCTTGCAGGGGCGTCCAAGCGGCTTGCCGCCTACGTCGGAGAAGACGAGACCTACGAGGACCGTCCGCTCTATCAAGCGCTCGTCGAGCAGGCGCGAATCCAGGGCTGCGCAGGTGCGACCGCTTTGCGCGGCATGGTGGGTTTCGGTGCCGCGAGTCGCGATGTGGCCAAACACGGTCTTCGCATGTCGACCGACTGCCCGGTCATGGTCGTCGTCATCGACGATGTGCCGCGCATCGCTGCGCTGGCGGAGGTGTGGTCGGCCATGATTCCCAGCGGCATCATCACTCTTGAGGACGTGAGCGTGGTCTTTTATGCGGGCGAACCTGAGTCAGGCGGCTCGCAGGGATGAAGCGGAGGCCCGAGCGATTGCCCGGGCCTCCGATGACGATCACTGTGGTGTCTCGGGTCGGTTAGCGTCCCACGACCTTGGTCACCGCGGACTTTGCGGTGCCGCTGATCGCGTAGTACTGGGTGGTTCCCCGCAGGGCCTTCGTGGACACGCTCCAACGTGACTTTGAAGGCACGCTCGGATCGGCTGAGGTCTTCGCCGATGCGAGGGGCACGAAACGCGTCGCCCCGGGCTTCTTGACCAGCACTTGGATCGTGGTGCCCGCGACCCCAGGGTCTAACACACCGCTCAGCGTCAGCGCAGAACCCACACGAGCCGTCGAGGCAGAAGGCTTGATGGTCACGGTGGGTCGCCCGATGACGAACGTCGCACTACGTTGCGCCTCGACGTTTCCGTAGTTGTCCTGGGACCAGTAGGTGAGTTCGTACGTCTTGCGTCCGGTTGCAGGCAACGGTAGCGTCGGTAGCTCGACTCGGTGGCTCCTCTGGCCGGGCAGAAGCGTAGTCATGCGGATGGGATGCCCGTTCAGCTGGTAGTAGATGTAGCCGAGTCCCCAGCCGCCCCCGTTGTCCTCGGCGGTGAGCGCGATGGTGGCCGGTCCCCCGTAGACGGCGCGGACATCGGAGATGGTTGTCGGCGCGATCGCATCGGGGGTTGCCGTTGACACGCCGGTCGCGAGTGTGGCCGGCGGGCTGACGCGGGTCTTGACGTGCCCGACCGAGAGCAGCGGACCGACGGCGATCACGTCGTACGGGCGGCCACGACGTACGGTGAAGGAACCCGACGCGCTCTTGGCTCCCGCGACACGCCGGGTGTTATCGAAGACCGCCCACGCGCCTTGACCCTGAGCGACGCTCACGTCATAGGTGACGGTGTCAGCGGTGGATCCAGATTCGGCGACAATCAAGCAGAACGCACCCGTGGCGCTGTGACACCGATCGCAGCGGTACGTGTACGAGCTGGCGGAATGGGCACTGGTTGCGAGCAGCCCGGAGACCAGAGCAGCGACGGCGACCAGAACCAGTATGGTGAGTGCCTTCTTCGAGGTCATCGTCATCACCAGGCCGTCACAGAGTGGCCGTCAAGGGTCGCACTGCCGTCAGATGTCGCGGTTTCGTCGTGACATGAGTCGCAGTCCATGCGGCCCTTCGCGTTGCCGGAGTGGCAAGGGGAGCAGGCCTTCTCGGCGTCGCTCAGGACCAGCGCGGGTATCACTTCGCCCGCGGCCCACCGGTTCAGAAGGACGACCGTGTTGCGCATGAGGTCGTGGGAAGCCTTGGCGCACCGATCCTTGCGCTCCGCGCTGCTGAAGGTCGTCCCCGTCATCGTGGTCCACACCGAGATCGATGCGTGGCAGAGCTGAGTGTGTCCTGTGGTCGTTGGCGCGTTCATTTTGGGGGCGGGACCACTCACCGGTCGCCAGCCGCTGCGGTACGCGTTGTCGATACGATTCGTGGGGAGCGGCGTCTCAGCGTAGTAGCGCATGTTCGCGTCGATAATGGTCGCCGGACCACCGCACATGCTCAAGATGGCTGACGACCCGTTGAGGGTCCCGCATACCGTGCCCCAGGCGTTGAGGCCAGCACCTCCGTAGGCGAACACGTTCTTCGGGATGCTCGCCCATAGTTCACGATCTGGGTTGCTGGTGTCCGCAGCGAGTGCTTCGATGAGCGGCCAGGCGGTCGCCTCTGAACATCCGGACTGGAAGAAGACTTCGTAGGCGCGCCTTGCGAGCTTGTCGGGATCCTGCGGCGTGTACGCCCACGGGAGAGCTTTCGGGGCGGCAGCGGATGCTTCAGTCGTCCGAATCACCGCAGGAGCGACAACAGCTCCGAGCATCACGCCCGCCCCGGTGATGAAGGCGCGTCGCGAGACCCCGCTCGTGGCGCGTTTTGTGTCGTGCATAGGTTTCCTCCCCTGAACGGGGGCAGCGCGAACAAAATGGTGGCTGCCCGAACATAATATGCATCGGCCGCACTAGGGGCGCGCTTGACCTCTCGCGCGACGAAAGGTCAGCATGAAAGGGCAAGCGGTCATCGCGCATGGGGAGTGGGGTATCCAAGGCGACTCGTCCTCGCGGAATAGCGTCCCACTTGAAGCAAACCAATGGTCGTCGTAGACTATCGCCTTGCCGCTTAAGGGCGGCGTTTCGGGCTGTGGCGCAGCTTGGTAGCGCACTTGACTGGGGGTCAAGGGGTCGCAGGTTCAAATCCTGTCAGCCCGACCAGTGTGATGTCTCAGGACATCGTGGACAGATGTGTCACGACATCGTGGACACATCGGCACGACCGATGGCCTGATAGTTCTTGGTCGGATCGAGGGTGAGGTGCCTTAGCATCTCACCCTCTTCCGTCAGAACCCGGACATCC
>JAXMKZ010000006.1 GCA_034370385.1 Coriobacteriia bacterium | reverse complement strand
GCCACGTCAGGCGGTCCATCTTGTCCTTGGTCACTGTCTCCTCCTTGGTTCGGGTCTTGGTCGACCTCAAGGATGGAGCAGTGGCCGCCTGTTTGTCAGGCGACCCTCGGGAACTCGTACACCACTACCGGGGACGTTAGCCATCGGGGAGCTCGGACGTGGCGCCATGGCGGTTGTCTGGCGCGCGTATGACCCAGCCCTTGACCGCGAGGTCGCGATCAAAGAGCCCGTCATGCCGCACGGGGCCAGCGAGCGGGTCGTGTCCGAGTACCAAGAGAGGTTCGTCCGCGAGGCCAAAGCCGTCGCCCGCCTGAAGCACTCCGGAATCGTCACAGTGCACGCCGCGGGGGTGTTCGACGGACGTCCGGGCATGGTCATGGAGCTTGTCGAGGGCGAGGTTCTCACCGACCTCATCCGGCGCACGCGCGTGTCTCCCGACCTCGGTGTGCGCATCATCGACGAGCTGCTCGACGCCGTCGGATACGCCCACAGCCGGGGCGTAATCCACCGAGACCTGAAGCCCGACAACATCTTCGTCACTCCGGAGAATCACATCAAGCTCGCGGACTTCGGCGTCGCACATCTCACCTCTAACGAGACGCTCACGACCGTGGGAACGGTACTCGGCACGCCGGCCTACATGTCTCCGGAGCAGGTGCGGGGTGCGGCCATCGACGCCCGAACCGACCTGTTCTCCATCGGCGTGCTCGCCTACGTGCTCTTGACGGGAGTAAGCCCCTTCTCGGGCTCGGGCGACACGAGTGTGGCCACAATCCTGTACCGGGTCGCCCACGAGCAGCCGGTCGCGCCCGATGACGTGAACCCGCAGCTGATGCCCGAAGTGTCAGCCGTGATCATGCGCGCGCTGGAGAAGGATCCCGACGCCCGCTACTCGAGCGCGTCGGAGATGCGCGCGGCGTGGAACGCTGTGCCCGCGGTGCTCAGATCGGCGGACTCCGTTGACTTCGTCGACGCGACCATCGTCGACCTGGCCGAGGCCACCGTGTTCGATGTGCCGGATAGCGACACGGCGGATAGCGCCGGGGTCGCGGGTCCACTGGCCGCAATCGGACCAAGTGTCTCCCCGATCAAAGAGGCTGCGCGTCCGCCCAAGGACTCCGCGCCGTCAGCCGAATCTACTGCGCTGATTCCAGGGCTTGAGGCCCGTTCGCAGAAGACGCCGACGTCAGAAGCGACGCCGGCGGCGCCACCTAGTCCCGCGTCGGCGCTGCGAGCCCCGGTGCGAAAGTCGACCACGACCCACGTGATGCCCGTACCCGAGCAGAAGGTAGCGCGTGACAACGTGCCGGCACCATCCCGAACGCGAAGGACCATTGCAGTCGTCGTCGCCATCGCAACCCTCGGGCTGATCGCTGTGGGCGTATTCGCGATGGGCTCTCGCAGTTCGGATGCCCAGAGCGCACCGACGACCCAAGCAGAATCGCCGAATGAAATCGAAGTGCCGGAGCTGACCGGAAAGACCTGGGCGTCCGCGTCCGAGATTGCTGAGTATGCGAAGTTTGAGCTGACGCCGGTCGACACCAGCGGCGCACCGCTTGAGCCGGCGACAGGATACAAGGTCTTGGAGCAGGACCCCGCAGCAGGCTCCCGCGCGGCCACCGGGACCAGAATCGCCGTCACCCTAACCGGTCCGCAACCGACGTCTGTGGCCCTCGACATCGATGACCAGAAACTGACGGCAGGCCAGTCCGCCATGCTCATCGCGGTGTTGCGCAACGCCGAGACCACGGACCGCGTCGGGAAGGCGAAGATCACCTTCCAGTGGTCGAAGGACAAAGAGACGTGGAAGGACATCAAGACGGGCGCAACGGACGAGAACGGTAGCGTCACCGTTCCTTGGAAGCCATCGAGCACCGGTTCGTACTACGTGCGCGCGCTCTTCGCCGCAACGCCCTACTTCACCAAGAGCTTCAGCGCGCCCAAGACCGTCGCAGTCAAGGCCGCGCCGAAGCCGAGAGCAAGCGCCCCTCGCACGAGCACGGGCTCAAGCGGAGGCGGCAGCACCGACGGCACGCGATTCTGGTAGGACGAGAGCCACCTGCATCACCGCACCACCACTCCCCTGCTCCAACCGCTCGTGCCCTGTTCGTGCGCCGAGTCACCTGGAAGGGTCGCGCGGAAGCGCCAGGTGCCCTTGAGATCGAGTGCGCCGTTGAGCGCCCAGGTGCAGGACCCCGACGCGGTCGAGGTCACCTTGGCGGTGTAAGTCTTCACGACACCCTTGGGATTCTTGACCTCGACGCGCACCTTCGTGCCCACAGCATGCTTGGGCACCACCTTGCCGGAGATGCGGATCCGTTGCATGCGCTTGACCGAGTACGCCGAGACCGTCGGCGCTGAGACGGCGTGTGCCACCCGCACCTCGACAGGAGCCGACCACGCGCCGGCCGGTGAGTTCGGGCTCGAAGCCGAGCGCATCGACACCACCGAGCGCGCGGTCGGCTTGAAGGAGAAGGCCATGACGCCGCCCAGTGCGGTCGCGGAGTAGTAGCGGGCCTTTCCGGCTGCGACGACCCGCACCTGCACGGGCATGGATCCCGCCATCCACGGACGCTCGATCACCGATGCGGAGATACGGGTGGTCGAACCGTAGCGAACCGTGATCGGCGAGGCCGTGTCGCTCTCCACCTCGGGTGAGAGGTGATCGGTGCGCGCGACAGCGTAGGAGCCGGAGCCGCTGTGGCGCTCGACGACGAGCAGCAGCTCCTCGGCTGCGGCGTTGGGAAGGCGCACACCGCGTGGCCACACGGTGCCGCCCGAGCGCATGAGCGCGGAGGTACCGTCCAGCGAGGACGCGGACGCCGAATAGACCGCGAGCCTGAAGTCCGCTGAGGCGGGGCCGGTGAGTCCGAGGTCGACGGGATGTCCGGAACCGTCGGTGGTGATGCGGTAGACGTCGCGGACGTCATCGCCGTCACGGATCGAACCCGAGAGCGGGAATACGGAGGGCGCGCTGGCCCCGGAAGGCTCGTCGTCGGGCTCCGAGACACCGACTCGCACCGCGTTCGCGCTCGATGCGGCATGCGTTGCCGTGGCGGCGAACAGCGCGCGGTAGAAGGCGCCTGCTGCGTGCGAGGCGGAGAAAGTGAAGTCGCCCGCGCCGTTCGTGGTCGCCGTGCCGATGTCGGTCCACGTCGAGCCGTCCGTCGAGCGCTGGACCTTCACCGCCGCCCCCGAGACCCCGGCGGAGGGAGACTCGGTGAGCCGCCCCGACAGCGTGAAGGAGGCTACGGCGCGTGGGGTGCTCGCCGGACCCGCAAGGGTGAGCGTGGTCGAGCGCAGCACCGGAGTCACGAGAGTGCCGGGCGACGTGGCCGACCCGTGCGTCGCGGTCGAGGCACTCGTGACACGGTAATGCGTGGCCCCCGACGGCGTGACGGCGATCGAGAAGTCGCCTGACGCGTTGGTCGTCGCGTTGGCGGCATCAGTCCAGACCGAGCCGTCCGAAGAGCGCTGCAGTTTCACCGCCACACCTGAGAGCGCCGATCCGTTCGCTGCCGTAAGCCGCCCCGACACCGTAACGGAATCGCCCGCGCGCGGGGATGCCGAGGTGACCGAGAAGGAAATCGAAGCGGGGAACATCTCGACCGTGAAGGTGACCGTGCGCTCGTTCTCGACGTTGCCCGCCACGTCGGTGGAGCGTAGGCCCAGGGTGTGCAATCCGCCCACATCCGTGCTCACTACGTTTCCCGTAACCCAGTTCCCCCCATCCAATCGGTACTGGGTAGTCGCGACGCCGGATCTTGCATCTGCTGCGGTCAGTCGAATCGAGGCCGACCGCTGGTACGACGGGACTGCATCGCTCGCGGTCACGGGTGGCGTCATATCGACCTTGATCACTGCGGACTTCGCCGTCTCGGTGTTCGGTGGCACCACGACGTCCGTCGCCCAGTATTCGACGGTTGTCTCGCCTTCCGTGGCGACGGTCACCGGGTTCGCATACAGAACCTGTGCACCCCCGTTAAGGCGGTAGTTGACTGCCTTGACCCCACGTCCACCCGTGCCGTCACTGGCCCTCAACGTGAACGTCACCGGGGTCTTTGACCATCCGGCTGCAACTCCGGAGATGAGCGTCGTGGGAGCGAGATTATCGACAATCGCAAAGGAAGATGTCTGCATCGGCATGGCGGCCTCGGACCATGCGCCAGCGCCTTTGTTCCAGAACTTGAAAGCCCACCAATTGTCACGATCCGGCCGCCAGCAGAACAGACCCCACGACTCGGAACCGTAGTCGTAGAAGCCCATCAGCTCGTCCTTGCCGTCTCCGTCGGCGTCCCCTATGACCGTGGACACGCGATCCCAGGACCATGACCCCGATGGAGGCGTCCAAGGGCGCTGAGTCGGGGTCATAGGGTTGGTCTCGGCATCCTTCGTCCACAACCCGATAGCCCAGCCATTCCAGCCGTTGTAGTTGTACAGCAGCGCGATCTCATCGCGGCCGTCACCGTCGACATCACCGGCTACCGGCTTGACCGCGTTGTAGTCCCAACCGCTGGAGACGAACCACTTCCGGCCAAGCGTGATGATCGATCCGTCTGGTTGGCGGCTGAACAGCCAGATTCCGGTACTGCCCAAGGAGTAGTTGTAGTAGGAGATGATCTCATCGACGCCGTTGCCATCGACGTCACCGCACAGGTAGTTCGAGTTGCTCCAGTTGTAGCTCGAGGCGGTGTACCAGTCGCGCCTTGGAGTGACGCTGGCCGCATCGATGTCCCAAGTCCAGATGCCTGTAGAGTCCCCGCCGTGGTCGTAGGCAGCCAGAATCTCATCGCGACCATCCCCGTCGATGTCGCCAATGAAGGGCTTCACGCGGGCCCATTCCCACCCGCTCGGAACGTACCAAGGCCTACTGCCTGAGAGACTGGTACCGTCAACCTCGAAGACCCAGATCGCGCAGCTCGTACCACCGTAGTTATAGAAGGCCACCAGTTCATCGCGCCCGTCGCCGTCGACATCACCCGCAAGCCAGTGCGCGAGCGTGTAACCCCAGCCAGCGACGAGACTCGACTTCTTCACTTGGAACTGCGTGCCGTCCGACATGAAGAACCACATGTTGAAGGTCCCTCCGCCGGCGTCGACGCAGCGCGCTAGGTCAGTCAGGCCGTCGGCGTTGAAATCGCCCGCAACGTTGAGCAGCTGCGGGATAGCCGCCGCGGAGGCGGGCACGAAGGCTCCTCCTGCCAAGCACAACGCGATCAACGCCAGGCCGGCCATCGCCTTCGTGATGAGGTGTGCCGCCCGCCTCACCGCACCACCACTCCCCTGCTCCAACCGCTGGTTCCTGTTGCGTGCGCCGGGTCGCCCGCAAGGGTCGCGCGGAAACGCCAGGTACCCTTGAGGTCCAGTGCGCCGTTGAGCACCCAGGTGCAGGACCCCGACGCGGTCGAGGTCACCTTCGTGGTGTAGGTCTTCACGACACCCTTGGGGTTCTTGACCTCGACGCGCACCTTCGTGCCCACAGCATGCTTGGGCACCACCTTGCCAGAGATGCGGATCCGTTGCATGCGCTTGACCGAGTACGCCGAGACCGTCGGCGCTGAGACGGCGTGTGCGACCCGGACCTCGACGGGCTCAGACCATGTGCCGGCTGGGGCCGCACTCGAGTCGGCAGTCCGCGCTCGCACGGTGGTGCGGGAGGTCGGCGCCCACACGTACTTCGCGAAGCCCCCCGCTGAGTACGCGTCAACGGTGCGCGATGAGTCCCTCGTTGTAAGACTCACTTGGATCGGACGACCGATGGCCTCGTGTTCAAATACCTCCGCCATGATGGAGACCGTGCGTCCATACGACACGGTCCTTGACTGAGCACCCACGAGCCGGACATCCCGATTTCCCGGACTCACCTTGAAGACCTCGTAGCCCCAGTCCGCCCTTCCGAACCGCGCCACGAGGTTGCGAGCGGGTATACCGGCCATCCAGATCCCGAAGGCGGATGCGGCCTCTCGGTTCCGTGCTCCGAATACCCCAAGCAGACTGCACGGCACCACGTACGCAGGTGACCCTTCGTTCACGACTTCCAAATCAGGCATAGCCCCCGACGCCCTTGCCCTGAGCCAAACGTGGCGTTCCGTCAGGGTGTAGGCTCGCAGCGATTCTGCCATTAGGATCGCCCCGGTGGCGTCTCTCGTTGCCGTCGACAGATACCACGGCTTCCCCAACTGCGGATTTCCGCACGCCTTCCAGATCTCCAACTCCTTCAGGTCGCATGGCGAGCCGTCGCTTCGCGGAACGAAGAGCCCTCCGGCTCGCGCGATCCTGTCAAACGACTGCGTGGCGGATTCACTTCGAAGCACTCCCGCAGGATTGGACTCCGGACCGAGCAAGACTGAGTCGAAGCTGAAGTATGGCAGGCGCCACACCGCGACACCCTTGTAGTAAAGGGATTCCGACTGCTGGGTGGTGTTGACCAGCAGGGCGTCGACGTCTCTCGCGTTGGCGAGTGCAATAGCAGCGCCTGATCCAACCACGACAGTCCGGACAGAGTAGTGCGGGTTCTGCGATTCGAATGCAGGAATCAGAACGTCGAGCAGTCCCGTGTCACTCAGCTCCGGCGTCGTAGCGAGGACAAGTTCACTCGGTTCAACTGCGATGGCGGAATCGGGTAGGCAGATCGCAGACGCTGCCGCGAAGATGCAGCAGAGTCGCACCGTCCAAATCGCAAACCTCACGATTCCTGCCACCTGACCACAGCGCGCCTCAATCGCCTCGTGATGTCTAGGTGGTATGCAACTACCGCACGCATCGCAAAGCCCCCTTCGCACAACCCTATTCGCGCTCAACTGCAGTCTATCGCCCCTACACCCGCACCGCTATGCCCGCGGCGCGCATGTGCTCCTTGACCTGCTTGACGGTGTACGTCCCGAAGTGGAAGACGCTCGCGGCCAGCACCGCATCGGCGTCGGCCTCGATGACAACCTCGGCGAAGTGGTCGAGCTCCCCCGCTCCCCCGCTGGCGATGACCGGCACGTTCACGGCACGGGTGACGGCCCGGGTCAGGTCGATGTCGTAGCCATCCTTGACGCCGTCGCAGTCCATGCTCGTGAGCAGGATCTCGCCGCTGCCGAGCCGCTCAGCCTCCGCCGCCCACGCGACCGCGTCCATCTCGGTGTTGATGCGCCCGCCGTTGATGAAGACCTCCCAGCGCGCCGGCGAGGAGCCGGGAACACGCCGTGCGTCGATCGCGGTGACGATGCACTGAGCGCCGTAGATGCGGCTCGTCTCGGTGATGAGCTCAGGCGCCCTCACCGCAGCGGAGTTCAGCGATATCTTGTCCGCGCCCGCCTTGAGCATCGCGCGGATATCGGCGGACGAGCGCATGCCGCCACCGACGGTGTAGGGGATGAAACACTCCTCGGCGGTGCGGGTGGCCACGTCGAGCATGCTCGGGCGCTCCTCGTGGCTCGCCGTGATGTCGAGGAAAACGACCTCGTCGGCGCCGGCCTTGTCGTAGATCGCCGCCATCTCCACCGGGTCACCGGCGTCACGCAGGTTCACGAAGTTGACGCCCTTGACCACGCGCCCCTCATGTACGTCGAGGCAGGGTATGACGCGTTTCATCAGCATCAGTACTGGCCCCGCGCGGCCAGGATCGCGTGCTTGAGCTTGAACGCGCCTTCGTACAGCGCGCGCCCGGTGATGGCGCCGGCGATGACATCCGGGCCGAGCGCTGCCAGTTCGCGGAAGTCGTCGAGCGTGGACACGCCGCCGCTCGCGATCACCGGGAACCCGGCGGTCTCGGCGATCTGCTCGTAGGCATCGACGCTCACGCCGGTCTGCATGCCGTCGCGCGAGATGTCCGTGTAGACGAGGTGCCCCACGCCCAGGTCGCGCAGTTCAGCGACGAGCTCGGCGGCCGGTGTCGCCGTGCCTTCTCGCCAGCCCTGCACCGCGACCATCCCGTCGCGCGCGTCGATGCCGGCCGCGACGCGGTCGCCGAAGCGCGCCACCGCCTCGCGCACGAAGGCCGGGTCCGTCGCAAGCTTCGTTCCGAGCACAAGGCGACTTGCTCCCGCGCCCACGAGACGAACCATGGTCTCAAGCGTCCGGATACCGCCGCCCGTCTGCACCGGGATGCCCACTTCGGCGACGATCCGCTCGATGACCTCGGTGTTGCCCGGAACGCCGTCGCGTGCGCCGTCGAGGTCCACGACGTGGATCCACTCGGCTCCCGCTTCAGCGAACTCGCGCGCCTGGGCGACCGGATCCTCGTTGTAGACCGTCACGCGTTCGTAGTCGCCCTGCGCGAGCCGTACGGCGCGCCCGCCCAGCAGGTCGATGGCCGGTAGAACGATCATGCGCGTGCCCCTTTCACGATTCGTCCGAAGTTGGCGAGCAGCTTCAAGCCCATCGTCGACGATTTCTCGGGGTGGAACTGAACGGCGAACGCGGCCGGCCCCACCTGCACGGCCGCTGCAAAGCGCACGCCGTACTCGGTCGACCCGATGATGACGCTCTCATCGGCGGGCACGATCCGATAGCTGTGCACGAAGTAGAAGGCCGTCGACTCGTCGATGCCCTCAAAGAGCGGGCTCTCGCGCGGGTACTCGACGGTATTCCAGCCGATGTGCGGGATCTTCACGCCGCCGGGAAGGCGCTCGCAGGTGCCCGGCACCAGGCCCAGGCCCTCCCACTCGCCATCCTCAAGCCCCACATCAGCAAGCAACTGCAGTCCCAGGCAGATGCCGAGGAACGGCGTGCCCTCGCGCACGCGGCGGAGCATGACCTCCTCGCAGCCGCTCTGGCGCAGATTGGCGGCGGCGTCGCGAAAGGCGCCGACGCCCGGCAGCACGATTCCGTCGGCTCGCTCGACCACGGTCGGATCGTCGGTCACAACGACGTCAGCCACGCCAGCGTGCTCGAAACCCTTCTGCACGCTGCGCAGGTTGCCCATGCGGTAGTCGACGATCGCGATCACAGGGAGCCCTTCGTCGACGGCACACCGCTCACGCGCGGGTCGATGGAGACCGCCGTGCGCACCGCGCGCGCGACCGCCTTGAAGACCGCCTCGATGATGTGGTGGGCGTTCTCGCCGGTGAAGGAGCGCACGTGCAGCGTGAGGCCCGCACTCGACGCGAACGCCACCAGAAACTCCTTGGCCAGCGTCGTATCGAACGTGCCGATGATCTCGATGGGCAGCTCGACGGCGTAGTGCAGCTGCCCGCGACCGCTCACGTCCACCGCCGCGAGCACAAGCGCTTCGTCCATGGGCACCACCGCGTCGCCGAAGCGGGTGATTCCGGCCTTGTCTGCAAGCGCCTCGGAGAGCGCGCTACCCAGCACGATGCCGACGTCTTCGACGGTGTGGTGCGCGTCGATCTCCACGTCGCCGGTGGCCGCCACCGCGAGGTCGAACGTCGCGTGCCGCCCGAACGCATCGAGCATGTGGTCGAAGAACGGCACACCGGTCTGAACCGACGTCTTCCCCGTCCCATCGAGGTCCAGTGTCAGCGTGATGTCGGTCTCCCCCGTCGTGCGGGTCATCGTCGCCGTGCGGCCCATCGCATCGCCTTTCCGTTGTGGTCACGGTCTCAGCCGTGACGAGCAGCCGTCGCCTTCTCGCCGAAGTGATCTGATGCACGCCGCGTGGCGAGCACCTGGTCCATTGCCTCCAAGAAGAGTTGATTCTCCTCGTGCGTCCCCACCGTCACACGCAGGCAGTTCTCAAGCCCCGGCGAACGCGTGAAGTCCCGCACCAGCACCGAATAGCTGTGCAGCAGGTCGCGCCACAGGGCGCTCGCGTGCTCGACGCGAAACAGCACGAAGTTCGCCTCGGTCGGGAAGACCTCCACCTCAGAGAACATATCGAGCCCGTGCATGAGCTGGTCGCGGCCGCGCATGATCTCGCTGATGGACTGCTCGAACGCAACACGCTCGCGGAACACGACCGAGGCCACCCACTGCGAGAATGCGTTGACCGAGTAAGGCTGCCGCACCTTCATGAGCTCCCGGACCACGTCCGCGTGGCCCAGCAGGTAGCCCACCCGCAGTCCGGCAAGCGAGAATGCCTTGGAGAACGTGCGCAGCAGCACGAGGTTGGGGTGCCTCGTCATGTGCGGGCGCATCGTGTGGCGGCTGAACTCGAAGTACGCCTCATCCACGAGCACGATGGCATCGGTCGCCTTGAGCAGGTCGATCAGGAAGCCCTCGTCGATAAGGTTGCCCGTGGGGTTATTGGGGTTGGCGAGCATGATGAGATCGATGTCGCCCTCGGCCACCCGCGCAAGAATCGCCGCTTCATCAAGCGAGAAGTCGGCTTGGCGCGGTATGCGCACCACCTCGGTGCCGGTGACCGTCGCGTCGATGGCATACATCGAGAAGGTCGGCGGGGTGTCGAGCAGCTTTCGCCCGGGTCCGCCCCACGCCAGCAGCAGGTCGAAGATGAGCTCGTCGCCGCCGTTGCCGATCAGGACGTTTTCCGGGTCGAGTCCGTTGGCCTCGGCGAGCAGCTTGCGAAGCTCGGTGGCAGTGGGGTCCGGATAGCGGTTGAAGTTGAAGTCGGCCAACCGTTCCTTGAGCTTGGACACGACCTCTGCGGGCAGGTTCAGCGGGTGCTCGTTGGAGGCCAGCATGACGTCAGCCCGCACATCCTTGGCGTCATACGATATGAGCCCCTCAAGCTCAGGGCGTGGTTCACGAAAACTGTTCACAAGCGCTCCTCGGCATCGTCAAGACCCTCGTCGAACTCGCCGGCCCGCTCTGCTTCGATGGCGTCAATCCGCAAAGAGACAGCCCGCGCGTGGGCCCACAGGCCCTCCTTCTCGGCCAGCTCGATCACGGTGGGGCCGTCCAGCTCGAGCGCGTCGTACGAATAGGACAGCACGCTCGACTTCTTCACGAAGTCGTCCACCGACAGCGGACTGGAGAAGCGGGCCGTGCCACCCGTGGGCAGAACGTGGTTAGGGCCGGCGATGTAGTCTCCGACGCTTTCGCACGTCCAGTGCCCGAGGAAGATGGCGCCGGCGTTGTTGATGCTGCCGAGCAGGTCGAAGGCGTCAGAGCACTGGATCTCCAGGTGCTCCGGGGCCACGAGGTCGACGGTATCGAGCGCCGCGACGATATCCGGGCACACGATGGCCACGCCGTTGTCCACGAGCGAGCGCTGGGTGATCTCGCCACGCGGAGACTCGGCCAGAAGCAACCCGAGCGCCTCTTCCACCAGATCGGGAAGCTCGGGGTCGGTGGTCACGAGGTAGGTGGCCGCGCGCGGGTCGTGCTCGGCCTGTGCCATCAGATCGATGGCGACGAAGGCGGGTATCGCGGTCTCGTCGGCCAGCACGAGCACCTCGCTCGGACCGGCCAGCATGTCGATGCCGACGTCGCCCATCACGAGCTTCTTGGCTGCGGTCACATACGCGTTGCCCGGACCGACGATCTTGTCCACGCGCGGGATGCTCGCCGTTCCGTACGCGAGCGCTGCGACGGCCTGGGCGCCCCCGACCTTGTAGATCTCGGTGACGCCCGCCTCGGCTGCGGCCGCCAGCGTGTACGGGTTCACGCTACCGTCGGCATCCGGCGGCACGACCATCGCGATATCGCCAACCCCTGCCACCTGAGCCGGAATCGCGCACATCAGCACGCTTGACGGGTACTTCGCGCGGCCTCCGGGCACGTAGATTCCCACGCGGCACAGCGGCGTGACCTTCTGGCCCAGGAACACCCCACCCTCCTGCGCGGTGAACCACGACTGCTGCACCTGGCGAGCGTGGAACTCCTCGATTGCGGCGGCTGCCGCAGTGATCGCATCGAGAAACGCCGGCTCGCACTGAGCGACCGCAGCGTCAATCTCGGCTTCGGTCACCCGGAAGTCATCGAGGTCGCACTTATCGAACTGCTTCGTGAGGTCGCGCAGCGCTTCATCGCCGCGCGTCCGCACGTCGTCGACGATGCGCGCCGCCACGCCGATGATCTCGGCGTCCACGCCGCCCGAGCGCGCGAGATCGGCCTCGGTGAGACGCTGGCTGGGCTTGAGCACGATTCTTCTGAGCATCAGGTCACTCGCTTTCGTCGTTACGTCCTTGCTTGTTCTTCATCCCCGCGTGAGCGCGGGAAGCGTACGTTCTTACGTGGATTCTACCGAGCCTTCTGACAAGCGGTCAGCCAAGTCGACCACGCGCGGGTCGGTGCGCGTGGAGGCCGGATTACCGATGAACCGAGCGGTGGAAGGTAGCACATCCTCAACGATTCGCAGCTTGTTCTCCCGAAGCGTCGTTCCCGTTGCCGTGATGTCGACGATCACATCGGCGATGCCGATGAGCGGCGCCAGCTCGATGTTGCCGTAGAGCTTCACGATCTCAACCTGAACGCCCTTGGACGCGAAGTGGATCTCGGCGATGCGCGGGTACTTGGTGGCCACGCGGATCACGCCGACGTGGCGATAGCGCTCCGCGAGGTCCGGTGCGTCCTCGCGCTCTGCCACCACGAACCGACAGCCGCCGAAGCCCAGGTCCACAAGCTCGACCACGTCGAGCCCGGCCTCGACGAGCACGTCACGCCCCGCGATGCCGCAGTCCGCTGCGCCGTAGGCCACGTAGACCGGCACGTCGGTGGGCTTGGAGATGATGAACTCAGCATCGGCCGTGGTCACGATGAGCTGCCGGCCAGGATCGGCGAGCCCCTCCACGTCGAGCCCAGCGTCGCGCAGGGCCTCGATCGAGCCGGGGAATAGCGCACCCTTAGGTACGGCGACGCGTAGCCTGCCGCCGCCTTTGCCGTTGCCGCGAGCGGTCGCGATCACGACGCCACCTCCTCGCCGGCGAATACCTCTGCTCCAAGCGCCACCCGCTCGCCGGCTGCGCGGCGTCGCGCTGCCTCAGTGAACGCAGCGGCCGCATCACCGCCCACGACCGCGGCGCTCGGCTGGACCGGCACGACGACGCCTTGGTCCGCCAGCGCGATGGAGAGACGCTCAAGCCCGATGGCGAACCCGGCAGCGGGCGCCGGCGCATCATAGGCCGCGAGCAACGTGTCGTAGCGCCCCCCGCCGCCTAACGCGACGCCGAGCCCGGGTGCGTAGGCCTCGAGAACGAGTCCCGTGTAGTAGTCGAAGGAGCGGATGACGCCGAAGTCGACCATGACGTGGTCGGTGACCCCCGCGGCTTCAAGCAGCTGCCAGGTCCGCGCGAAGTCATCGACCTCACGCGTACCCACGACCGGCTCCACGATGGCCCGGCAGCGCTCGATGGCTTCCACGCCGCCGCGCAGGCGCACGACCTCCGCAAGCGCGGTACCGACGTCGCCGCCCACGCGTGCCGCAAGCGCGTCAAGCGCCACGAAGTTGCGATCGTGCGCGGCAGCCAGAACGTCGGCTCGCCACGCTTCGCCCGCACCGGGTCCGGCCGCGTCGAGCAGCGCGATCAGCACCGCGACGTCGCCAACCGCCACGGTGAAGTCGGCGAGCCCTGAAGCGGCCAGCGCCTCGACCAGGACCGCGACGACCTCGGCGTCAGCAGCCGGGCCTCCCGCACCCACCAGTTCGACCCCCAGTTGCGTGAACTGGCGGTTCTGACCCCGCAGCGATTCGTGCTCGCGAAACACCTCGGCCCGGTAGCGGAATCGCCTGATGCCAGCGTCGTGCGCCATGCGAGCCGCATACAGCCGGGCGACGGGCACCGTCACGTCGGGGCGAAGCGCCAGCAGCCGCCCGTCCAGATCGAACAGGCGAAACGCCGTGCCCTGCAGGTCGCCCGCGGCGGCGGACAGCGTCTCGTACACCTCGACGACGGGTGTTTCGACCGGGTCGTAGCCCCATGACGAGAACACCGCGGCGATCGCAGCACTGACCGCTTCTCGCTCGGCGGCCTCTTCGGGCAGAACATCACGAAATCCCCGCGGGGTGATTGGGCGCATACGTGCTCGACTCCTGTTGGCTTGGGCGAAGGAACTCTCGGGTCCGACCCTCACAGGTACCCGATGAGCACCACTCTATCACAGTAGAGTGCTAGAGTGCAACCGTCCCCCGCAGACCCTCTCAGGCAGCAGCGACCGCGGAGATGCCGAACAGCTCTCTGAGCTCGGCGTGCAGCGCGCTCGCCTCGCTGTTGACCCTCTCCGGCATCGTGCACACGATCGTCTTGTCGTTCTCGTCATCGTGCACCCGCAGCTCGACGACATCGCGCCCGGGATAGCGGGTCAGGATCTCCTTGAGCGAGGTGGCACGCCCGTTGACCAGTGCGCCACCGTCGGTCTTGATGACGATGCGCCGGGGCGGCTTGTTGAAGCCCGCGCCGTCGAAGGGCTGGATGTCGGACGCGATGAGCTTCAGGCCGCGGTCGTCGGTCTCGACCTTCGCCTTGATCCGCACCACCGCATCCACCTCGACGGCATCACGGAAGCGCTCGTAGATCTGCGGGAACATCACGACTTCGGCGGCGCCCTCGAGGTCCTCAAGCCCCAGGATCGCCATCATGTTGCCCTTCTTCGTGGGCTTGCGGGTCACCGAGCTGAGCAGCCCGGCGAACCACGACTCGCGCCCCGGAGTCAGGCCCTCGAGGTCGCCGAGGGACGCGTCTTGCGCCTCACGCAGCATCTCCTCGATCTCGCGGAGCGGGTGATCGGAGACGTAGATGCCGAGCATCTCCTTCTCGAACCCGAGCTTGATGCGCTTATCCCACTCGATTCCGTCCGCCTCGGGCGCCTCGTCGTTGAACCCGTGATCCGCAGCGTCCACCAAGTCGAACATGGAGAACTGACCGGCATCGCGGTCTTTCTGGCGCTTGTTGGCCGCCTCAAGAACGCCGCCCTCTTCAACGAAGTTCATGAGCTGACGGCGCGAGTAGCCCGTGGAGTCGAACGCGCCCGCCTTGACGAGCGCCTCAAGCGTCTTGCGATTCATCTGCTTGAGATCGACGCGCTCGCAGAAGTCATGGAGGGACTTGAAATCGCCCCCGGACGTGCGCGCGGCCTCGATGCCCTCGACGACTCCTTCGCCCACGCCTCTGATGCCCGCGAGCCCGAAGCGAATCCCCTCGCCGGGCACGGCGGTGAAGTCGCGACCCGAGGAGTTCACATCAGGAGGCAGCACGGTCATGCCCGAGCGGTTGCACTCGGCCACGTACTTCACGATCTCGTCGGTCTTGCCGGTGTAGCTCGTGAGCACAGCCGCCATGAACTCGAGCGGGTAGTGGGCCCGGAGGTAGGCGGTCTGCATCGTGAGCAGGCCGTATGCCGCGGAGTGGCTCTTGTTGAACGCGTACTCGGCGAACGGCAGGATGTCGGCCCACATCTTCTTGGCCACTTCCGGGTCGTAGCCGTTGGCGGCGGCGCCCTCGGTCCAGTCGCCCTCGAGGGCCTCGAGCGCCTCGAGCTGCTTCTTGCCCATGGCCTTGCGCAGCTTGTCCGCCTTGCCGGCCGAAAAGCCGCTCATGAGCATGGAGATGCGCATGACCTGTTCCTGGTAGACGATGGCGCCGTAGGTGTCCTCCAGCAGCGGCTTGAGTCGCTCGTCGTAGTAGGTGACGGCGCGCTTGCCGTTCTTGCGGTCGACGAAGTCGTCCACCATGCCCGACTTGAGCGGTCCAGGCCGGTAAAGAGCCAGGATGGCGACGACGTCGGCAAAGCACGTCGGCTGCAGTCGCTTGAGCAGCTGGCGCATGCCGCCCGATTCCACCTGGAACACGCCTGCGGTGTCACCCTTCTGCAGCAACTCGAAGGTCTGCGGGTCGTCGAGCGGGAAGTCGTCGGGCACCAGGGTGATGCCGTGATTGCGCGCGACGTTGCCGACGGCCTTGGCGATGACGGTCAGCGTGCGCAGCCCGAGAAAGTCCATCTTGAGCAGACCCATCTGGGCGACGGTCGGACCGTCGTACTGCGTGATGACCGCGCCGCCCTTGGTGTCGTACTTGATGGGCACGTGATGGTGAAGCGGGTCGCGGCAGATGACGACACCGGCCGCGTGCACACCCTCGCCGCGCGTGATGTTCTCAAGCGAGATGGCGGCATCCACGATGCGCTTGGTGTCGGGATTGGTCTCGTAGTCGGACTTGAACTCGGAGTTGGCCGCCAGCGAACCTTCGATGGTGGCGCCCAGATCTTCGAGGATCATCTTGCTGATCTTGTCCGGCACCCCGTACGGGTATCCGAGCACCCGTCCGGCATCGCGCACGGCTGCGCGTGCTTTCATCTTGCCGAACGTGATAATCTGGGCGACCTTGTCGGCGCCGTACTGCTCGCGCACGTGCTCGATGACCTCTTGACGACGCTCGTCGTCAAAGTCCATGTCGATATCGGGCATCTCCGAGCGCTCGGGGTTCAAGAAACGCTCAAACAGCAGACCGTGCTCGATGGGATCGAGCGCCGTGATACCGAGCGAGTAGGCGATGATCGAGCCGGCCGCGCTGCCGCGACCCGGGCCCACGCCGATACCCTGCTCCTTGGCCCAGCGGGTGAAGTCGGCGACGATGAGGAAGTAGGCGGCAAAGCCCTTGTCGTTGATGATCCCCAGCTCGTAGTCGAGACGTTCGACCACTTCATCGGGAAGGGGATCGCCGTAGCGCTCGAGCAGACCCGTGATGCACTCGGCGCGCAAGAACGACTCCACATCGTGTCCCTCAGGCACGGTGAATCCCGGCAAGATGATCTTGTCGAACTCGATCGAGACGTTGCACTTCTCGGCAACCTCTACGGTGTTGGCGAGCGCCTCGGCATACTCGGGCAACGCGGCAGCCATCTCCTCGGAAGACTTCATGAAGAACTCGTCACAGGAGAACTTCATGCGTCCGGGCTGATCGACCGTCGAGTTGGTGCCGATGCACAGCAAAAGGTCCTGCGTCTCGGCATCACTGCGTCGCAAGTAGTGGATGTCGTTCGTGGCCACGAGCGGGATGCCTGTCTCGCGCCCGATGGACGCGATGGCAGCAGCCAGCTGCGCCTGCGTGACCCCGTTGCTGGCGGTGATGCCTTGGTTCTGGATCTCCAGATAGAAGTCGCCCGGCGCGAAGGTGGAAGCGAACCGCTCGGCCCAGACCCGGGCCTCATCCGGAGAGCCCTGCTCGATGGACTTCGAGACGATGCCGCTCATGCACGCCGAGGTGCAGATGATGCCCTCGGCATGCCGCTGCAGCGTGGCTAGGTCGACCTGAGGCTTGTAGTAGAAGCCGTTGACGGCGGCGTCGGAGACGATGGCCATGAGGTTGCGATAGCCGATATCGTTCTTCGCCAGCAGCACGAGGTGGTACAGACCGGGCTGCCCGCCGGACAGCACCCGCTCCGGCATGAAGTAGACCTCGCAACCGATGATGGGCTTGATGCCCGCCTCCGTGGCCGTGCGGAAGAAGTCCACAGCGCCATACATGTAGCCGTGGTCGGTGATGGCGAGCGCCGGCATCTCAAGCTCCCCGGCCCGCTTGACGAGGTCGGTGACGCGTGCCGCGCCGTCGAGGAGCGAGTACTCGCTGTGCGTGTGGAGGTGAACGAAGGACATCGTGCCCTCCTCTACGACTTCATCGGCGCGTCAGGCCCTGAGGCCTCGGCGAGCCGGTCGAGGACGCGACGGTATCCATCGGCACCGTAGTTGAGCGCCTTGCTGACGCGAGAGATGGTGGTTGCCGACGCGCCGGTGCGCTCCTGGATCGCGGTGTAGTGCTCTCCGGCGTCCAGAAGTCGTGCGACTTCAAGCCGGCTGGCCATCTCCTGAAGCTCGCGCACGGTGCACACGTCCTCGAGCAACGCAAAGGCGTCGTCGGGGCTCTCGAGCATGAGAAACGCGCGGAGCAACTGCTCCACCTCGCGCGTGCGAAGGCGGTCTGCGGGCATGAACTGACTACTCCCCAAGAAACGGCGTGAACCACAAGATGTCGGGGTGAGGATAGCACGCAGGGACGACATGATGTGCCTGTGGATAGCCGAACGGTGGCCCGTTCGCGACAAGCGGCAACGCGTGGGCACCAGCGGTCAGCAGGGCTCTCCGACGACGTTGACGAGCGAACCGACGCCCTCGATGCGCACCTCGACCACGTCGCCGTGGTGGAGCGGGCCGATACCGGCAGGCGTGCCGGTGAGCACGACATCTCCGGGCACGAGCGTCATGACGGTGCTCGCGAAACTCACCAGCTCGTAGGGGTCGAAGAGCATGTCACTGGTACGCGCCGTCTGGCGTATCTCGCCATTGACCAAGCACTCCAGCGCGAGGTCGGCGGGGTCCACGTCGGTCTCGATCCACGGTCCGAGCGGACAGAACCCATCGAAGCCCTTGGCGCGCGACCACTGACCGTCGCGCTTCTGCAGATCGCGTGCGGTCACGTCGTTGCCGCACGTGAACCCGAGAACGTTCGCCATCGCCTCGTCTCGCGTGGCGTTGTGCGTGCGGCGGCCGATGACCACCCCAAGCTCCGCCTCGTAGTCGACGCGACCGACACCCGGCGGCAGCGGAATGGTCTGCTGGGTCGCGATGACCGAGGTGGACGGCTTCAGGAAGATGACCGGCTCGGTGGGCATCTCGTGGCCCATCTCGGCGATGTGGCCGCGATAGTTCAGCCCGACGCACACCACTTTGGTCGGCAGGGTGGGTGCCAGCAGGCGTACTTCGTGAAGCGCGAGGATTCCCTCGGGCTCCCACGCCGCGAACGGCTCATCGCTCAGAAGGGTGACCGTGTCCTCGTCAGCCAGTCCGTAGCGGCAGTCACCCTCGTGAAGCACCCGGACAACTCGCATACCACTCTCCCGGACGCGCTTGAGGGAATCGGTTTCGCTTTCATCTTCCATAAGCGATGCCGTTCTCCTGCCCGCCTGGTGTGGTCATTCCGTGAGCGGCGGGCGTGAGGCCCGCGACAGCCCGTACTCCACCGAATCCACGAGCGCCTCCCACGAGGCCTCGATGATGTTCTCCGATACGCCGACGGTACCCCAGGACTCGTGCCGGTCGCCGGTCTCGATGAAGACCCGCGTGACCGCGCCGGTGCCCTTCTTGTCCTCGAGCACGCGTACCTTGAAGTCCTCGAGCGTAATGTCGGCAAGCGCCGGATAGAAGCGTTCGATGGCGATGCGCAACGCCTTGTCCAAAGCGTTGACGGGACCGTTACCCTCGGCCGTGGCGATGTAGCGGTGCCCCTTCACGTGGACCTTGATCGTGGCCTCGGTCATCACGCGTCCGTCTTCGCGCTTCTCGGCGATGACGCGGAAGGACTCCAGGCGGAAGAGCGGCTCATAGGTGCCCATGCGCTTCTTGAGCATGATGGCGAGCGAAGCGTCGGCCGTCTCGAAGCTGTAGCCCTGGTGCTCGAGTTCCTTGATCGAATCGAGGACCTCGGCCGCGGTATCGCCCGTGAGCTCGATACCGAGCTCCTTGGCCTTCATCGTGAGTGAGGCGCGCCCCGCTAGCTCGCTCACGACGACGCGCGCCAGGTTGCCTACGGTGGTCGGGTCGACGTGCTCGTATGCCTCGGGGAGCCGCGCAGCCGCGCTCGCATGCACGCCGCCCTTGTGCGCGAATGCGCTGGCACCCACGTACGGCTGGTGCGCATTGGGCGAAAGGTTCGCGGTCTCGGCGATGAAGTGGCTCGTCTCGGAGAGGAGCTTGAGCTGCTCGCGCGTGAGGCAGTCGTCGCCCATCTTGAGCACGAGCGACGGGATTATCGAGAGCAGGTCGGCGTTGCCCGCACGCTCACCGTAGCCGTTGGCCGTGCCCTGCACGTGGACGCATCCGGCCTCGACGGCTACGAGCGAGTTGGCCACCGCGCAGCCGGCGTCGTTGTGCGCGTGGATGCCCAGGGGGACCTCGAGCGCCAGCGACAGTTCGTTGACCGCCCGCATGATCTCGTGCGGGAGCGTGCCCCCGTTGGTGTCGCAGAGCACGACGGCATCCGCGCCCGCCTCATGCGCCGTGCGGCAGACCTCAAGCGCATAGCCCGGGTTTGCCTTGTAGCCGTCGAAGAAGTGCTCGGCATCGAAGAAGACCGTGCGCCCGGCCGCCTTGAGGTACGCCACCGAGTCGCGGACCATGGCGAGGTTCTCCTCGAGCGTGGTCTTGAGCGTCTCGGTCACGTGGACGTCCCACGCCTTGCCAAAGATGCACAGCCCGGCACACCCGGTTTCGAGCAGTGCCGCCAGACCCTCGTCGGCTTCCGGCGCGATATCCTTGCGCCGCGTGGAGCCGAACGCTGTGATAACCGCGTTCTCAAGCTTCAGGTCGCGCGCCCTCTCGAAGAACTCGATGTCTTTGGGGTTTGAGCCGGGGAAGCCGCCTTCGATGTAGTGAACGCCGAGCACGTCGAGTTTGGCCGCGATACGCAGCTTGTCCTCGGCGGACAGCGACATCCCTTCTCGCTGGGTGCCGTCGCGCAGTGTGGTGTCGTAGAGGGTGACCATGGGGGTCATTCTACCCGCTCGTCGTCGGATGTGGCTCGCTCGCGCACGGTGGCCAGCAGTTTCTCGACTCCGAGCGCGCCCGCCCAGAGACTGAGGTACGTCTCGTCGAGATCGGGAGACTGGAACTCGTAGACCCCGGTCGCGTCGCGCACGTGACGCTCGCTGCCCCCGCTAGCCTGGGCCCACTTGAGCTTCTGCAGAATCGTGTCCTCTGGCGAGGATACGCACATGCTTCTGCCGAACGCTTGAACGCTGACGCGACGCGCGAATCTGCTTGCATCGAAGTCCCCATCCGTCAGGGCCCAGAAGTCGACCTTGTCACCCGTACTTGTGTCGAGCAACTGGAACATACTTCGATGCCGCAGAGCGTCCAGGGCAGCATCTTGATCGAAGTAATACCTGGGAGCGCCGAAGGCCTCGGCCAACGCGCTGACCATCCGTGGCTCGACTTCGACCACGAGATCCACATCGTGGGTGGACCGAGGCTCGCCTTGCAGGCTCGAGGCGAAAGAGCCCGTCATGAGGTATCCGACGCGTGCTCGCTCCAAAGTATCGACGGCGTCTATCAGCAGCTGCGTTTGCGACACCGCTCAAGCCTCTCGAGGTAGATGGCGTGCTGCTCGGCCTCGGTCGCTTCCGGATGGCGCTCCGCGATACCCGCCCGAAGCAGTTCGCGAGAGGTCTCAGTCAGCTCATCGACCTTGAGGAGCTTCTGCTCGGGCGTCATGCGACGAAGCGTCTCGATGTAGAGGCGTCGGTTCGGCTGCTGCTTGAGTTCGCCCACGGCTCCCCCTAGACCCGGTCGAGCCACTCCTCGTACTCGGACTCCTCGCCGCGCACGACGCGGAAGTACGTCTCCTGGAGATCCTTGGTGATGGGGCCGGGTTCGCCCAGGTCGTAGCCGTCGACCGAGCGAACCGGGACAACCTCGGCTGCGGACCCGGTCATGAAGAACTCGTCACAGGTGTACAGGTCCGTCCGGACGATCGACTCCTCGAGCACCGGGTAGCCCAGGTCGTCGGCGATGATCATGATCGAGTCGCGCGTGATGCCCGCAAGGATGCCGTCGGACACCGGCGGGGTGGAGATCACGCCGTCGCGCACGACGAAGAGGTTCTCGCCGGTGCCTTCGCAGACCTTGCCCTCCTCGTTCAAGAGGATGGCCTCCATGTAACCGTGGCGGTTGGCCTCGATACGCGCGAAGGAGCTGTTCAGATACTGTCCGCATGCCTTGATCGCGGGCGGAGTGGCGTTTATGCCGCGCTGACGCCAGCTGGAGATGCCCACGGCGACACCGTTCTTGAGGCCGTCCTCGCCCAGGTAGCTCTCCCACGGCCACGCGGCGATGAAGAACTGGGTGGGCGCGGGGATCGGATCGAGACCCATGACGCCGTAGCCGCGATACACGACGGGTCGAAGGTAGCAGCTCTTGAGGTTGTTCTTGCGGATCAGCTCGCGCTTGATCTCCATGATCTCGTCGGCCGAGTAGCCCGGGTCCATGTAGAGCATCTTGGCGCTGCGCAGCAGGCGCTCGGCGTGCTCGCGACTGCGAAAGATGGCGGGGCCGTCGGCGGTCTCGTAGCACCGCTCGCCCTCAAAGACGCCCGAGCCGTAGTGCAGCGCGTGAGAGAGTACGTGGATCTGCGCCTTCTCCCACTCGACGAACTCGCCGTCCATCCAGATGTAGTCCACAGTCGGCAGTGACATCACGCACCCCTCTCGGAAGGCGGCGGATACAGGTGCTGGCTAGTGTACCCGAGCGCGTGGGTCGTGCGAACGGATGACTCGGACCTCGTCGGCCGGCGCATCGAAGATGCCGAGGGTGATTGCGGCTGCGCCTTGCCCGTCTCCAACCGAACCCCAACCGCCGCCCTACTTGCCCGCTGCCATCTCGGCCTCCGCCGCCTCGATGGCCTTGGTCGCCTGCATATCGGGATCATCAACGAGCCGTGCAATCGCAATCTGCTCCCGCGCTTCGTCGAAACGGCCGTTCTGGGCAAGGAAGACCGCGTACTCGGCGCGCGCGAGTGGAAAGAGCGACCAGCGGTCGAACGTGGAGAGGAACGCCGCCTCAATAGTCTCGTTCGGAGCGCCGTAGAAGCGTAGCGTTCGCGCTCGCTCGAACGCTACGAACGGGTCGCGCCCGTCAACCGCGTACGCGCGTTCGATGGCCACCAAGTCGGGTTGTGCCGAGGCCACCGCAGGGTTGGCAGCCGCCACCCAGCCCCAGTGCAGTGAGGCCAGGTAAGCCAGGTGCGCGTCAAAGCGCCACAAGTCGGTTGCGGCCTGAGCGAGTCGAACCTTCGCAGGTGAGACCTCAGGGCCGTGCTCTTCGAGCGCTAGGCGCGTAGCTGCGTTCACGGTCATGGTCAGTACCGAAAGAGTGGCGAGGACAAGCATCACCCGGCCAACCGCCGACGACTGCGGGCTGCCATCGAGGTCGCCATCGTCGCCGCACAGGGACACGCCTAGTACGAAGCCGAACAGCGGCAGCACCTGCAGGGCGGCAGGCGCTGTCAGGAACACGAGAAGCGCTCCGACGACAGCGAACACCCCCGGTGCAACATCTGCTCCCAAGCGTGCGCGCGCTCGCCACGCGAAACAAAGCTCGACCAGCGCCCACACGAGCAGGGCGAGACCAATCGCCCCCGCCGACACCAGCACCCATATCACGATGCTGTGGGGATCGACCGCGCCGGGGCGAAACACAAGTGCGGCCCCCTGCCTGGCCCACTCGGGCGTGGTGACGGCTACACCCCCGGCCATGAAACCGTCGGGCCCGTAGCCAAGGAGCGGGCGAGTGGTGGTCGCCTCCAGCGCCGTTCGCCACATCTGCGGGCGCTGACCGAGCGTCTCGACACCTGATGAACCGAGAACCTCGGCACGAGCGAACGTGATTGCGCCCACGGCCACAGCGATAATCGTTGCTGCCGCCGCCGCGGTCTTAAGCGAGCGGCTGAGGCCGGATCTGCTTGCGAGCACCCACAGGAACCAGCCGATGGCCACGACCGCCGAGACCCGAGACCCAGCGGCCGCCAGCGTAATCGCCGCAGACCCCGCCAGCCATAGGCGGTGTCTGCGCTCGAGCCGAAGCGCACCGCTGTCTTCCGCCATGACGAAGGGCAGCAGGAGAAGCACCGCCTCGCCAAGGTAGGTGGAGTTGGGCAAGGATCCGCGAGGCGTATCGCCCAGCGTGAGTTGCACGATGGTGGCGACGACCTCGCCGAACACCACGACCGGTGCGGCGACCTCAAGCGCAAGCCGGGCACCGCGCCCGAAGCGGGCGGCAGCAACGGCAACGAGCGTGACCGCCATGAGGGTGAACCACCCGAGCAGGCTAGTGACTTCGCCCATGAGGGCCGCCCAGATCCGGCTCGACAACACGGCACTCAGTAAGGCCCAACCGAGGAACGCGGTCCACGCGAATCCGAGCCGCGTACGCGGTACGAGCGCTTCGGGGCGCGAAGAAAGACCGAAGGCCGCCACCAGCGCGGCGACGCCGAGCATCACCGCGGCGCCGTCGACGGCATCGAGCTGCTGGCTGGCCCCGAGCGTCGAGACAAGAGCAAGCAGGCACGTCGCAAGCAGCACGATGACCGGCCACGCCACAGCCCCGGGCGCAGCGACTACCCCCTCCCGTCTTCGTCTAAGATACGACTCAGCCACGCTGGTGTTCCTCCCCGTCAGAGGGATCGTCCGAAGACGGACCGACCAAGCATAGCGCGATTACCGCGCGCGAAAGGAGACCTGGTCTGGTGCGCGTTCTCACGGTGTTCGGCACGCGTCCCGAAGCGATCAAGCTCGCGCCGGTCGTCGGCGAGCTCCTGAGTCGTCGTGGCACGTTCGACCCGATCGTCGCAGTCACCGGGCAGCATCGCGAGATCCTGGACCAGGTTCTGAGTCTGTTTGAGGTCCAGCCGGACTACGATCTCGACATAATGCAGACAGGGCAATCGCTCACCGATGTCACAACTCGCGCACTGCGCGGGCTGTCACCGGTGATAGACCAATCGCGGCCCGACGTGATAATGGTCCAAGGGGACACCACCACCACGTTCGCTGCGGCTCTGGCGGCGTTCTACCATCGGGTTCCTGTCGCACATGTCGAGGCCGGGCTCCGTACGCACGATCTGATGCGGCCGTACCCTGAAGAAGGCAACCGTCAGATGACCTCGCGTCTGACGCGATGGCACTTCGCGGCGACGCCAGGAGCACGCGAGAACCTGCTTGCAGAGGGCATCGATCCTTCCGACGTTCACGTGACCGGGAACACCGTGGTCGACGCGC
Source organism: Coriobacteriia bacterium (assembly GCA_034370385.1). Taxonomy (NCBI): domain Bacteria; kingdom Bacillati; phylum Actinomycetota; class Coriobacteriia; species Coriobacteriia bacterium. The sequence continues at coordinate 18,400 of JAXMKZ010000006.1, read as the reverse complement.
TACTCGCTACGCGAAGCCGACCATTCGCCTTCCCTCCGGGACGCCTGTCCACCGCTCTGGCGAGCGGCCGACGCATCATCTTGGTGACGGCACACCGGCGTGAGAATTGGGGGGACCCGCTCCGGGGAATCTGCGACGCGATTGCCGAGATCGTGACCCGATTCGATGATGTCCAGGTGCTCTTCGCGACACACCCCAATCCGATCGTCACCGACACCGCACACCAGCTTTTGGACAAGCTCGATCGAGTACTACTCGTCGGCTCTCAGGAGTACCTCGCCTTCGTCAAGCTCATGGACGCAGCCACGCTGATCCTCTCCGACTCCGGGGGCATCCAGGAGGAAGCGCCCGCCCTCGGTGTCCCCACTCTCGTGCTTCGCGACGTGACCGAGCGTCCAGAGGCTATCGCTTCGGGAGTCGCGAAGCTCGTGGGAACGGATTCGGCGCGAATCGTCGATGAAGTGACCAGACTGCTGACGGACGAGGCTGCCTACGCGTCAATGGCCTGTGCTTCGAACCCGTTCGGCGACGGGAAGGCGGCGACGCGCATCGCCGACCTGCTCGCTGCCGATAGCGAGGAGAGATACAGGGAAGCGCCATGAGCCCATCCGCACTCTCCGTCACGACCGTGCCGGTCACCCTCAGGCTGTTCCTCACCCCCTTCGCGCGCCACTTTCGCATGAAGGGGTGGCGCATCGATGCGCTGTCAAACGGCGCGACCACGGAACGCGCACTGAACGGTGTGTTCGACGAGCGTTTTGACGCTGCATGGTCGCGTAACCCGCTGAGTCCATCGAACCTGATCGGCACCGCGGGCCGCGTGCGGGAGATCGTCGAGCAGAACGGCTACGACATCGTCCACGTACACACCCCGATCGCCGCCTTCGTGACCCGATTCGCACTGCGAAAGCTCCCTGCTAAGACGCGGCCGGCCATCATCTACACCGCGCACGGGTTCCACTTCTATCCGGGTCAGAACCCGGTCATCGCCGCAGGGTACCGGTCGATGGAGCGGGCCGCAGCACGATGGACCGACCTCCTTGTGACGATCAACGAGGTGGACTTCGACGCTGCGCGACGTTTCGGGACTATCGAGCCGGATCGAGTACGACTCATACCTGGCATCGGCGTCGACATTGAGGACTTCTCGCCTGAGGCGTCCGATACAGACGCCTCGCGCGAGCTACGCCGCGAGCTCGATGTCTCAGACGATGCGTTCGTCTTACTCATGGTCGCGGAGTTCGGCCGCGTCAAGCGTCACGCTCATCTTGTCGACGCGCTCACCCGCGTCACCAGCGGACGTGTTGTCGTGGTGTTCGTCGGCGAAGGCCCACTCCAGGACCGTATCCGCAAACAGGTCGTTGCACGGCACATCAAGGAGCGTGTGCGCTTCGCCGGCTACCGGCACGATGTCCCGGCGCTTCTCGCTGCCTCGAACGCGCTGATACTTGTGTCCGAAAGAGAGGGGCTTCCCCGCGCGGTCCTTGAGGCGATGGCCGCAGGGAGGCCGATTCTGGGGACCGCTACACGGGGCATTACTGACGCAGTTGGTGAGGACTCTGGCTGGATAGCGCCGAAGAACGATGCGCTCGCACTGGCCCGGCTCATCGACGCCGCGGCGGACAATCCCGATGACGTCCGTGCCCGAGGAATAGCTGCTCGTCAGCGTGTGGAGTCCCGATTCGCCTTGTCATCCATCATCTCGGCATACGAGGGGCTCTACGACGAGGCGCTTCTCTCGCGAACGTCGAGGCTCTCAGGACGGTCCACCGACAAGGTCGCCTGAGCCGCAGTGCCTCGCGCGGGTTCATCAGTGCGATAATCCGCTTCGGTGTGCATGCAACGGCGGACGGGTCCGGCATCGTCTGGGTCACGACATTCAACGGGCAACGTGAGCGGAACCATGAACCTCAAACGCATCGTCGCTGGCACGATGCTGGCGGCACTTGCCAGCGCGCTTCTCTATGTGGTGCTCGCGTTTCTCACCGACGCCTCCCAGATGCTGGCGGCACTGCGCGCGTTCCCTCCGGCAGTATTCGCGGTCATGCTCATGCTGAGCGCAGCTGGCTTCGTGATTCGGGGAGTGCGATGGGGCGCACTCATGCGGGTCATCGGCTTCCCCGTCTCGACAAGAGATGCGATGTATCTGCAGTTCTCCGGTCAAGCGATGGCTGTCACGCCAGGGCGCATCGGCGAACTCTTCAAGCCGTGGCTTGCAAGTGCCGTGGCTGACATGCCGATGTCGCGCGGCATCGCCCTTGTCTTCTCTGAGCGACTGGCCGATCTCATCGCTGTCTGCATTCTCTCACTTGGCGCGCTGACACTGGTAGGCGGCAGCGTGTGGGCACTGGTGGCGGCGCTTTCACTCATTGTCATCGGTACCTGGGTGGCGAGTTCGGCGTGGTTTCACGAGCGCGCGCTCACGTTCCTCTGCCGCCATGAGTGGTCTAGGAAGCACCATGCGGCAGCGTCGGCCATCTCGGCAACCATCCGAGTCTCCCTGAGATGGCGCACGATGCTATGGTCGATCCCCGCGTCCGCGCTCGCTTGGGGGCTTGAGGGCATCGGTTTCAGCATGTGCCTGAATGCGCTCGGCTACCACGAGTTGAGCGTCGTGGGAGCGGTCTCCATTCACGCGATCGCCACCATCATCGGCGCCTTGACGTTCCTGCCTGGTGGGATCGGTGTGACCGAGGCCTCGATGGTGGGAATCCTGGTCGCCTCCGGCATGGACCCCTTGAGCGCAGGTGCCGCTACCATGATCACCCGTGTCGCCACGCTGTGGTGGGGGGTCACCTGGGGGTGGATCGCGATCGCAACGAGACCTTCGCTCTTCAGGAAGCTGTTCAGCGATTCGGCCGAAGAATCGGCACGTTAGAATGGTGCCCGAGTATCTAGGTGCTCCGCTGACCACTCAGACGAAAATGGTGACCATCCGCGTGATCAGAGACGCTCGCCTTTCCACCGATAGTGCATTTCTCCCGGGAGGCACGGCGTGAGTCGCACCCATCGTGCTTACGACGTCGTGAAGCGAATCCTCGACGTCCTGACTGCGGCAGTGCTCCTCGTCGTGCTGAGCCCCGTTCTCCTGATCACGGCGCTGCTCGTGAGGGTGATGCTCGGCTCGCCGGTGTTGTTCACCCAACAGAGACCGGGAAGAGGCGGTCGGGTCTTCACGCTCTACAAGTTCCGATCGATGCATGACGCCCTCTTGGGCGAGAGCGCGGTCAGCGCCGTGGGGTCGGACGCACAACGTCTCACCCGCTTCGGTCGCATCCTACGCTCGAGTTCGCTCGACGAGCTGCCCGAGCTGGTCAACGTGCTTCTCGGACAGATGAGCATCGTCGGGCCACGACCACTGCTGGTGGAGTACCTGCCGCGCTACAATGACTTGCAGGCTCGCAGGCATGAGGTGCGGCCGGGAATCACGGGATGGGCACAGGTGAATGGGCGCAACGCCGTGTCGTGGGACGAGCGCTTCGCGATGGATGTGTGGTACGTGGACAACAGGTCGTTCCTGCTCGACTTCCGCATTCTGGCCAGAACGGTCTCGACGGTGTTTCGTCGAGACGGCGTCTCAGCAACCGGGCACGCGACCATGGAGCCGTTCGGCGGAAACGTGACGACCCAATCTGATCAGGAGGACTCGTGAGGCTACTCGTGATCGGTGCGGGCGGGCACGCAAGCGTCGTTGTCGATGCGGCGCAGCTCGCGGGCATCGACGTGGTGCGCGTCGTGGGCGACCCTGGTGGGCGTTCCGACGTGCTCGGTGTGCCCGTCTCACCTTCGGCCAAGGGTGCCGACGCCGATGGGTTCATCGTCGCGGTGGGCGACAACCTCACCCGCGCCGGGCTGTTCGCTGACTACTCCGCATCAGGACTGAGACCCGCCACCGTGATCCACCCATCAGCGGTCATCGCCCCCGGAGTCGTCATCGGCGAAGGGACGTTCGTGGCCGCCGGCGTGGTGATCAACACCGGAGCGCACATCGGCAGCAACGCCATTCTGAACACCAGCTCGACCGTCGACCACGACTGCGTCATCGGCGATCACGCCCACATCGGACCCATGACGGGCCTGTGTGGCGGCGTGAGCATCGGTGAGGGCGCACTGGTCGGCGCAGGCTGCTCGATCATCCCTTCCCGTTCGGTGGGTAACTGGACGGTGCTCGGCGCCGGCACGGTCGTCGTCGGCGACATTCCCGCTGACGGTCGCTACGCCGGCGTCCCTGCCCGCTCGATCACCGCCTCAGAGGAGTAGCGTGACCGCACCGCTCGCCATCGACGGCGGCCCACCCGTCAGGACCGCCCCGCTCCCCACCTGGCCTGCCCCGGGTGCCGAGGAGATCGCGGCGGTCGCCGAGGTCGCGCGCTCAGGTCGCCTCAACTACTGGACAGGCGAACAGGGCAAGATCTTCGAGTCCGAGTACGCTCAATCGCTCGAACGCCAGCACGGTATCGCGCTGGCGAACGGAACACTCGCGCTCGAACTCGGTCTGCGCGCCTTCGGAATCGGCCCGGGTGATGCGGTCATCGTGCCCAGCCGCACCTTCATCGCGACGGCCAGCGCGGTGGTTGCGGTCGGCGCGGTCCCCATCTGCGCCGACATCGACCGCGACAGCTCGAACCTGACCGCAGAGACCGTGGCCGACGTGCTCACCGAGAGGACCCGGGCGATCATCCCTGTCCACTTGGGCGGTTGGCCTGTCGACATGGACGGAATCATGCGTCTGGCGGCCGAGCGTGACCTAGTCGTCATCGAGGACTGCGCGCAGGCTCACGGTGCTACCTACCGAGGTCGACCCGTTGGGGCGCTCGGCAGCCACGCTGCGGCCTTCTCGTTCTGCCAGGACAAGGTGCTTCCCGTCGGCGAGGGGGGCATGCTCGTTCTCGACGACGACGCAGCATACGAGGTCGCCTGGTCCTACAAGGACCACGGCAAGTCCTATCGCAAGGTGCACGATCCCGATTTCATGTCGGGTTCAACCTCCTTCAAGTGGACGGTCGACAGCTTCGGCTCGAACTGGCGCCTAGACGAGTTCTCGGCAGCCGTCGGGCGCGTGGGCCTGTCGAAGCTGCCGGACTGGCACGCACAGCGCACACGCAACGCACTCCGTCTCGCCCGAGGTCTGAGCGGCATTCCTGCACTGCGCGTCCCGCTTCCCCCCGACGACACCGCCCACGCGTTCTACCGCTTCTACACCTACGTTGAACCCGATGCCCTGGCGCCCGGGTGGAGTCGCGACCGCATCGCCACCGCGATCACCGCCGAGGGCGTAATGGCGCAGTACGGCGGATGCGCCGAAATCTATCGCGAGGAGGCGTTCGCCTCGGCGGGCTTGGCCCCGGCTCATCGTCTGCCGGTCGCGGCCGAAGTCCATGAGACCTCACTCGCATTCTTGGTTCACCCCACCATGGGCGATGCCGATATCGACGACACCATCACCGCCGTCCACAAGGTCTTCGAGGCGGCGAGCCGATGAGCCTGCGAAGCACGTTCGATCGGGTCCGCGCCACGGGTCGGCTGTGGAACGCGGTTCTCGTCGCGTTGGACGCGGCCATCATTGTGATTGCGACCGCAGCAGCGTACTACGCTCGCTTCGAGGGGCTCGTCCAGCCCGATTTCGCGCCGTGGCAGACCCCCTTTACCGCCTTGGCGGTCTTCGTCTACATCACGATGTTCGCCCTCTTTGGGCTCTATCGGCTCGTCTTGCGCTACGTAGGCGTCGACACGCTCCTCAAACTGTCCGGGGCGGTGGCGATCGGCGCGGGAGCCCTGGTGCTGGTCGACACTCTCGTCCGCATCGATGGGCTCTACCGGCCTGTCCCCTATGGGGTCGTGTTCATCCAGGCATCACTCGTCTTCCTCGGCGCAGCGGCTGCGCGGCTTGCGGCACGTGTCTTCACCTACGTCCGCTCATCGCGGTCGGGCTCAGGCCGCCGCGTGCTGATCGTCGGAGCCGGAAGCGCCGGCTCGCTCCTACTGCGCGAGATCCAAGGCCGCCCGGATCTGGGCCTGATGGTCGTGGGATTCCTCGACGGGCGCCCTGAGTTGCGAGGGCGCACGATAGGCGGTGTCCCCGTCTTGGGGCAACCCGACGACCTGATCAGGATCGTCGGGATCCGGGACATCGAGGAGATCATCGTCGCGATGCCTTCGGCGCCGCGTGAGACCGTGCGGCGCATCCTCAATGCCGCCGCCGACGCCGACGTCCAGACGCGTATCATGCCCGAGCTTGTCATCGCGAAGGGCGCGGTGAGTCTGCGCGACCTGCGCGGCGTCGATGTCGAGGACCTACTCGGCCGAGAGCCAACGCGCATCGACGTCGAGCAGGTGCGCGCCACTCTCGCCGGCAAGGTTGTCGCGGTGACTGGCGCGGCCGGCTCCATCGGCAGCGAGCTGTGCCGCCAGATCATGACGATGTCCCCGGCCAAGCTCGTCCTGATCGAGGTTGACGAGACTCGCCTCTACGAACTCTGGCTTGAGCTGCGCCTGATCGATCCTGAGCTGCCGGTCATGACGATCTGCGACATCCGCGATGCCGGAAAGCTCGACGCGGTGTTCTCGGAGTACCAGCCCCAGGTGGTGCTGCATGCCGCCGCTTACAAGCACGTGCCACTGATGGAGATTGCCCCGGAAGAGGCCGTCAAGACCAACGTGCTCGGCACCCTGCAAGTCATCGAGGCATGCGAGAGCCATGGCGTCGAGCGCTTCGTGCTCATCTCAACCGACAAGGCCGTCGCGCCCGCAAACGTGATGGGGCTGACCAAGTCGCTTGCCGAGCGCGGGATGCTTGCCGCTACGCGCCGCGGCACACTGCACGCCGTCGCGGTGCGCTTCGGCAACGTGCTCGCGAGCCGTGGCTCGGTGGTGCCGATCTTCGAGGAGCAGCTGCGCCACGGCGGACCGCTCACCGTCACACACCCGGACGTCACACGCTACTTCATGACTATCCCGGAGGCCTCTCGCCTCGTGCTGCAAGCACAGGCGATTGGCGAGCCCGGCGACATCTTCGTGCTCGAGATGGGCGAGCCGGTCAAGATCGTCGACCTTGCGCGCAAGATGATTGCCCTCTCGGGCGTGCCAGCCGATGTGGTGTTCAGCGGGCTTCGTCCCGGCGAGAAGCTGCACGAGGCGCTCATCACCGACAGCGAGTCGCTGCTTCCCACCGAAGCCGAGAAGATCCTGCGTGTCGACCGCGTCGTGATTCCTGAGCCGCACTTCGACGAAGACATCCGCGACCTGATCGCCCACGCCCAGCAGGGTCGACTCGAAGGCGTCGATGAGGTGCTCGAGCGGTTGGAGCCGGGCTTCATGGCTCGGGACAGGGCGTAGCGGCAACAACGCTTGGGCTGGACCGGGTGCCGAATCGAGAGCCTACGCGGCCGAAAGCGCGCGCAACACCAAGTCGCCCATAGCAGCTGTGCCGACAATGCTGTCTGCAGAGGTATCGGCGCTGGCGATGTCCCGGGTGCGCCATCCATCCGCAAGCACCTTCTCGATCGCTGCCGCGAGCTCGTCGGCCGCCGCGTGCATGTCGAAGCTGTACCGCAGCATCAGCTCGACGGACAGCAGCATCGCAAGCGGGTTCGCGACGCCCTGACCGGCTATATCCGGCGCCGAGCCATGGCTGGGCTCGTAGAGCGCCGTACCGTCGCCGAGGGAGGCGCTCGCGAGCATGCCGAGGGACCCGGTGAGCATGGATGCCTCGTCTGAGAGGATGTCGCCGAACATGTTCTCCGTGACCATGACATCGAACTGGTTAGGTGTGCGAATGAGCTGCATCGCCGAGTTGTCCACGAGCTGATCTACGAGTTCGACATCGGAGTACTCTGCAGCGTGCAGCCGGTGCACGACCTCGCGCCACAGGCGGCTCGACTCGAGCACGTTGGCCTTGTCGACGCTGTGGACCTTGTTGCCACGCGTGCGGGCTGCGTCGAATGCGATGCGCGCTATGCGCTCGATCTCGTACTCGGAGTACATCATCGTGTCGTAGGCGCGCATGCCGGCTCCCCCGCCCGTCGCCGCGCCGTCGACGCCGGTCTCGCGAGCGCGGTCACCGAAGTACAGGCCGCCCGTCAGCTCGCGCACGATGAGCATGTCGACACCCTCGAGGAACTCAGGCTTAAGCGATGAGGCCTCGCGCAGCGCGTCGAAGATCTTGACCGGCCGCAGGTTCGCGTACAGACCCAGAGCCTTGCGTATGCCGAGAAGACCCTGCTCAGGACGGGGTTTGGCCGGATCGGTGGTGTCCCACTTGGGGCCGCCGATCGCGGCGAGGAGCACGGCGTCGGCTGCGTGGGCCACAGCCAGCGTCTCCTCGGGAAGTGCGGAGCCGGTGGCGTCGATCGCCGCGCCACCCAGCAGCGCCTCATCGTAGGTGAACGCGACGTCATGCTTGGCGCCGATGGCGTCGAGCACCTTCACCACCTCGGCGGTGATCTCAGGGCCTATGCCGTCTCCGGGCAGCAGACAGATGCGATAGCTGGTGGTCACGATGTCCTCCCGAAGCACGACGATGGTTTGCGAGACACTCTAACCTTCTCTGACCGTTTTCACCTAGTCTCGTCCGGCACTGAGCCAGTGCCAGCCGGTTCCCCTAGTTCACGCGCTATCTCGGCGAAGAGCAGCTGTGCCTCGGGATAGTCAGGTGCGAGCTGGGCGGCAAGCTTGATGTGCTCGAAGGCCTCCTGCGACTGCCCCCGTGCGTGCAAGCCGCGGGCAAGCTGGAAGCGAAGCCTCGCATCGTAGGTGAACCCTCTATCCTCGATCCCTGTGCGAGCCACTTCAATCGAGCGGTCATAGTACGTCGGGTCGATGTAGTCGCCCGCTGCGGCGTAGAGGTTTGCCAAGAAGATGTAGTTCTCGAACTCCCAGGGGGAGCGCTCCATGGCATCGAGCATCGCGCGTTCCGTGTCGACGAACACACCTTGCAGGGCCGACCGGGCCGCCTGCTCGCTAGCGGTGCCTCTCACGGCATCCACTTGCAGAAGGGCCTCGACGAACACGTCCATGCGAGCAATGGAGATCTCGGACCGGTAGGCGCTTTCATACGGCAGTGCGCGGGCGGCCTTCTCGGCGAGCGCGACGCGATCCTGTCCTTGGGCCAGCTTCGACTTCACGTAGAGGTTGTCCGCGTGAAGGGGCACGAAGCTGGCAACGACCACAGCGGCTGCGAGCACAGCGGCAGACACCGCTCCCGCACGACCCCACCTCAGCTCCCCCACCTGGATGCTGCGAGCGGAGGGCGCGAGTACCGCGGCCGTAGCGACCCACAGCAGCACCGTAGTGCTGGTGATAGACAGCGCGAAGAACAGGTGGGCCAGGTAGCCCACACACGCGGCCCAGAACCCCGCCAGAACCAGCCGGTCTGCCGAGGCCGACTCGGAGCGGAGAAACACGGTGGGTGCCGATGAGTACGCCGCGTAGCCGAACACCGCAATCACCAGCAACAGGCCCGGGATTCCCAGCGCCACTGCGAGCTGGAGAGGGTAGTTGTGGACGTTGTCGGCGACGGTGAGGTAGCCGTCCCCTAGATAGTCGATAGGTCGGTACTTCGGGAAGACGAGCTTGAACGTGTCGGCTCCGAAGCCGAGTATCGGCCGATCGGCCACCGCGTCGAGTGCTGACTGCCAGATCCTGAAGCGGTTGCCTGCGCTGCCGGTGCTGAAGTCGAGGATGGAACTCAGTCGCAGCCACACGTTCATGACCTCGTTCGTCGCACTCAGACTCAGGGCAACCAGTGCAGCGCCTGCCGCGCCACCGGCTCCGAGAAATGCCTTGTCGACGCCTCTGAGCTTCACGCCAGTCATGATGACGACGACGAGCATCACGAGAAGCGCAACGGCCCCAGCTATCCATGCGCCGCGCGTGAACGTGGCTATCCACGACACCAAAGCCACCACGAAGCCCGACCAGTACACCGCGCGCCATGAGGTCCGCTCCTCGGCCAAGGCCAGCGATAGCGCGATGGTCAGCGACATCACCACGTAGCCTGCCAGCAGCTCAGGGTTGCCGAAGAACGAGAATGCGCGGTTCTCCTCGAACGACAGAGGGCCCCACTCCACCGGGTCGAGACCAAGGTACTGGAGCACGGCGTACGCGTTGACGACCGCGGCGGACCAGAAGAACGTCTTGGCCAGCGTGCGGATGCGCGATCCGCGGTCGAGCAGCTGAATCGCCAAGAAGAACGTGCCTGCGTACGTGAGGTACGTGAGAAACCCTTCGTACCTACGATAGGTGCCAAAGAGCGCGGTCTGCGGATGGATTGAGGTGATCGTGGTGAGTGCAACCCAGCCCAGCAGCGCGACGATGAGGTAGTCGACCTTGGATCGGCGCAGTCGGCCGCCCTCGATCAGGATGTGCCACGCCCATGCCGCGAGTCCTATCGACACACAGACTCGGATGACGAAGGTCTTGATCAGGTCGAACTGATCGAAGGTGATCGGCGTCTGAGCGCCGGGAAGCGCAAGACGGCCCATGGCCAAAGGCACCACGAAGACCAGCGCGAGCAAGGCGAGCCAGGCGATGCGCTGAGGGGCGCTCATGCCGCTCAGCGAGAGTGACGCGGCAACGCCGCCCCCGCCGGGGACAGCCGTGCCTTGGCGATTCGGTTCCCCACCATGGCTATTGCGGCGCTTGTCGCCCTTGGACTTCGAGACCAAGTGCACTCCAATCGTCGGAGAACGTCCGACTCAGAACAGACCGATGGCACGCGGCCACCCGTCGTCACCGCTTACCGAAACGGGCAAGTGCAGTTTGTAGGCCAACCTTAGCCCACGAAACCTACGAGCCGAGCTTGTGCTTGACCGACTCGATCAGGCCGCCCTGCTCGATGATGTCCTTCACGAACGGAGGAAAAGGCCGAGCGGCAAAGGTCTGCCCCGTGGTTTCGTTCACAATCACGCCGGCATCAGCGTCGACCGACACCCTGTCACCATCGCTGATTCCATCGACCGCCTCGGGGGCTTCCATGATGGGAAGGCCCGTGTTGATGGCATTGCGGTAGAAGATGCGCGCGAAGCTCTTGGCGATGATCACCGAGACGCCCGCAGCCTTGATGGAGATGGGCGCGTGCTCGCGAGAGGAGCCGCAGCCGAAGTTCTCGGCGGCGACAAGGATGTCCCCCGACTCGACCTTGCCCACGAATCCGGCATCGAGGTCTTCCATGCAGTGCTTCGCCAGCTCGGTCGGATCGCTCGTGTTGAGATAGCGGGCCGGGATGATGACGTCGGTGTCGACGTCACGCCCGTACTTGTGGGCGGTGCCGGTGAACTTCACGGGTGCTCCTTACGCCTCGAATAGTCGAGGGATTTTAGCACGTGCGCACGCGAGACACGCTCATATCGTCTCCACAAGCTCGACCGGATACCTGCGGTCCTCGCCCGACCCGCGGATGCCGCCCGTGAAGTAACCGCCACCCGTTTCGACCGCCTCGCGCAGCATCACGAGACGTACGGGATCATGCTCGGCCCTCATGAAACGATCCGCCGGAAACACGCCGCCCTGCTGCTTCGCGAGAGCGAGACGATCTGCGTCCAGCCGGTTCACCTCGCCAACGATGCGAGCGGGCGCTCCGGCGACGACGGCCCCATCCGGAACATCGCTCGTGACAACGGAACCCGCACCGACGACTGCGCGCGCTCCCACGGTGACTCCGGGCAGAACGATGGCCCCGTAGCCGATGTAGCAGTAACTCTTGAGCAGAACTGGGGCCACCCACGTCAGGCCAGTCGACATCGCGCTGGACGAGTCATGCGCAAGAATCGCACAGCGGGGAGCCAGCACCGCGTGGTCTTCGATGACAATGTGGGCCGCATGGTTCCAGTCGATGTAGGCGTAGCGAGATATGTAGGCGTTAGCACCAACAGCGAGATGGCTTGGCAGATAGGGCTCCCGTCTGAGAAGGGCACGCATACGCCTGAGCAGTCTCCGGACGACACCCACGCAAGCCCCCTTTCGCCTTCTTGAACGACTGCATGGAAGCATACGTCGTGAGAGGGCAAACGAGAACAGGCTGACCCAGCTCGACCCTCGACCCGGCAATCGCATACGGCCGGTTCCTGCTGACACTCAACACGCCCACAGGTATGATGATGCGCGTTCTGCCGCACCAAACAGCAAGGAGACCGTCGAGTGTCTGCCGTGCGCGCCTTGCTTGTCACAATGCGTCCACGCCAGTGGACCAAGAACCTCATCGTCTTCGCCCCGCTCATATTTGCGGGCCAAGTTGGTGTCGCTTCGAACAACCTGCGCACAGTTGCGGCTTTCGTGGTCTTCTGCGCGCTGTCGAGTGCCGTCTACATCGCGAACGACCTGGTGGATCTCGAGCGCGACCGGACCCACAAAACGAAGCGTCTCCGTCCACTGGCGGCAGGACAGCTCAACCCTCGAACCGCCGTCACCGCCACGGCGGCGCTGGTGGTCACGTCTCTCGCAGGCGCCTTCGCACTTGGAGTGCAGTTTGGACTGGTCTCCGCCGGTTACCTAACGCTTCAGGCGGCGTATACCTTCTGGCTCAAGCACGAAGTGATCCTCGATGTCATGGCGATCTCCGCCGGATTCGTGTTGCGGGCCTTCGCGGGAACCGTCGTGACAGGGCTGAGCGGGTCTCCCTGGCTCTACATCTGCGCTGCTCTACTCGCGCTGTTCCTGGGTCTTGCCAAGCGCCGACACGAGCTCACGCTGGCGGAAGACGTCGCCTGCGACCACCGGCCCTGCCTCGAGCACTACTCGGCACCGCTGATCGACTCAATGCTGTCGGCCATCACCGCCTCGACCATAGTGACGTACGCGCTCTACACCTTCTTCTCGAGCACCGGCCAGCGGCACGGCTACCTGATGCTCAGCATCCCATTCGTGGTCTACGGCCTGTTCCGCTACCTGTACCTCGTGCACAAGCGCAATCTGGGAGGGTCTCCAGAGGAGATCCTGCTCACCGACAGGCCCCTCATCATCAACATCCTGCTGTGGCTGGCCGCAGTGGGCGCGACCCTCTATTTCGTCTAGAAAGGCCTAGCGCATGCGCTACCTCGTTACCGGTGGCTCCGGATTCCTTGGCATCAACCTCATTCGCTCCTTGCTCGGCCACGGTCATCAGGTCCGCTCCCTCGACCTGATCGAGTTCGACTACGCAGACTGCGTCGACCAGGTCGAAGCCATCGTGGGCGATATCCGAGATGAGCAGACGGTTCGCGCCGCTATGGCCGACGTCGACATCGTCGTGCACACCGCTGCTGCGCTGCCCCTCTACTCCCCCGAGGACATCCGCTCGACAGACGTCGATGGCACATGCATCCTTCTCGAAGCGGCAGAATTCCAGGGCGTGGACCGCTTCGTGATGATCTCGTCCACCGCCGTGTACGGCATACCCGACCATCACCCGCTACTCGAAGACGACCCCCTCATTGGTGTTGGCCCCTACGGTGAAGCCAAGATCGCTGCCGAGGAGGTCTGCCTACGCTACCGAGAGCGCGGCATGTGCGTCCCTATAGTCAGACCCAAGTCATTCATCGGCCCCGAGCGCCTGGGCGTGTTCGCGCTGTTCTACGACTGGGCGTACACGGGTCACGGCTTCCCCATGATCGGCGACGGCACCAACCGCTACCAGCTGCTCGACGTCGCGGACCTGTGTGACGCGGTCTATCTGTGCTGCACGCTTCAGCGAGATGTCGTCAACGACACGTTCAACATAGGTGCCGAGGAGTTCGCGACGATGCGCGCGGACTACCAGGCTGTGCTCGACCGGGCGGGCCACGGCAAGAAGATCAAGGGGTTCCCGGCCGCACCCATGATCTGGACCCTCCGAGTGCTCGAAGCACTCAAGCTCTCCCCGCTCTACAAGTGGGTCTATGAGACTGCTTCGAAGGACTCGTTCGTGTCGATCGACAAGGCGAAGCGTGTTCTTGGGTGGCAGCCCAAGTACTCCAACCAAGACGCACTGGTACGCAACTACGTGTGGTACGTCGAGCACCTCGATGACTTCGCGGGCGAGAGCGGCGTCTCGCACCGAGTGCCGTGGAAACAGGGCATCCTGATCGTAGCGAAGCGGTTCTTCTGATGGGCAGTACGCCTGAGGAGGCCTACAGTCACCTGCTGAGCCATCGCACAGTATCGCGCACTAGAAGCCGACTCGCTAGGGCGGTAGACGTCCAAAGAAGCTGACTTCGGAGGCATCCCAGCCTAGTACGCCGGGGTGGAATCTGTGACAGCCCTGTTGTTGTCATGGGAATCCCCACTTCGCGGCCCCGCGACCCACTTCGGCCCGCCTTCCTCTGTAGCCGAACTGCCGCTTTGAAGCGCCCCTTGTTTGACGGAGGCTCCGTTTCCAGGAGTACTTGGTCCTGGAGAAAGGAGTCAGACCCATGGCAAGACGTTCGAAGTGCTCCCCCGGGTTTCGAGAGCGCTCCGTCCGAGTCGCACGTGAATCCGAGCGGCCGATCACTCAGGTCGCACGAAATCTGGGCATCCACCCCGACACCTTGCGGCTGTGGGTGCGCCAGGACGAGGCCAATGACGGCACGCGCACCGATCGGCTGACGACAGCCGAGCGCGAGGAACTCACCGCGCTTCGCAAAGAGATCCGCGACCTGAAGCGCTCCAACGAGATCCTGAAGGCGGCGAGCGTGTTTTTCGCCAAGGAGCTCGACCAACCCCGTCCGCGGTGAGCGCATTCATCGACAAGAATCGCGTTCACTTCGGGGTCGAGCCGATCTGCCGGGAGATAGAGGTTTCCGCGAGCGCGTATCGCGCCCGACGTGTCCGACCACCGTCGGCCAGGACCGTGCGAGACGAGTATCTGCTTGCCCAGATCAAGCGCGTGCACGCTGGCTCCGCCGGCATCTACGGCCAGCTCAAGATCTGGGATGAACTCAACGATGAGGGCATCCCCGTGGCCCGTCACCTACATCAGGACCTGGGAGGGTTGGAGCTACCTGGCCGTCGTGGTCGACGTGCACACGAGACGCATCGTGGGCTGGCAGCTCGCGAGCCACATGCGGCAATCACTATTCACCGACGCATTCGACATGGCGGAAGCATCACGGCTGCATCACGAGGGTGGCTTGATCGTGCATACGGACAACGGGAGCCAATACACATCCTACGAGTACACCGAGCGTCTGAAGAGGGTCGGCATCGTCCCGAGCAGGGGTCGCACGGGCACCGCTTTGGACAACGCGATGGCGGAAAGCATCATGTCGACACTGAAGAGGGAGCTGACCAAACGCTACACGTGGAGGACGAGACTCGACCTGGAACTCGCGCTCGTGACCTACATCGGCTGGTACAACGCCCGCCGCAAGCACCGCTCGCTGAAGGTCTGTCAGGACGGAAGGGTCAGGCGGCTGACGCCGCAACAAGCTCTAGACCGCTACAATCAGGAAGTCGCCCGGGAGACCGTGGCTTCCACATAATCGAGCCGACGTGGAACCCGGGGCGCTTCAGTCTCTGGAACTGAGAGGGACTATGAACCTCCATGAAGTCGTAGCAAAGCGAGGCGTTTCTCGGATGAAGGGGTTACTAAACCCTGACAGGGGCATCTACCTGCTGCTTGCCTTGGCTTCTGTGCTACGGATCGCAGCGGTCTACGACGTGGGAATCACGTACGACGGGCAGTACATCGATGCGGTCCGATTCATGGATTCTGCACGTGAACTTGCGGCGTCCGGAAGGTTCACCTTTGCAGGCGCCGAATCGTCGGCATACCAGATGCCTGGCTATTCGGCATTCCTCGCCTTGCTCCTATCCGCAGCAGAGAGCCCGTTCACAGAGCACTTGCTGGTCAAAGCGACACTACTTCTACTGTCGTTGGCAACCATCTACATGGTCTATTTGCTTGGAAGTCGAGTTGGCGGGTTATGGGTCGGGCTAGTGGCCTCCGCCTTTCTCACCTTCTCAATGCCGAACATCTACACTGGATTGCTGACGCTAAGTGAGAATCCTTTCTCCTTGGCGGTGACTACGTTTGCCCTTCTCGTCATCCGGCTTGGAGATGAACCGGGGTGGAAGTACTTCTCTCTGTCGCTAGGTGTGTTCATACTCGCGATCTACCTGCGCCAGGCGGCTCTGATGATGCTGCCGCCAGCGCTCATCTATCTGCTCTTGCGGAGATTCCCCCGCAAGCTTCTGTGGCGGCAGACCGCAGCAGCGATCATGGTTATCGTGGCGGTGTTGATGCCTTGGTGGATTCGCAATTACTGCCTCTTCGACGCATTCGTTCCGTTCACCTCGTTCGAAGGGGCGCCGCTACTGGAAGGCACGTATCAGAGGTTTGACCCGTATCCAGAGCACGGCGGTGCATTTGTGCAGATGGATGAACTGACTAGCAACTTCACGGGGAACGAGCTAGAGAAGAGCCACCTGTTTGCGAGGGCCGCCCATCAGCGACTCGTGCAGCGATGGAGGACTGACCCGCTCGACCTAGTCTTCACCTATGCCTTGGGGAAGCCAGCGGCGGCCTGGCTCCTGCCCCATTATTGGGACACTGTGCTCGGCGCGTCTTCCTACTGGGTTCTGCGGGTTCATGCCGTCATGTCTGCGCTCGGACTCGCCGCTCTACTCGCGCTATCCATTAGATCCGATGCAAGGTACGAGTTCGTGTTCATGGGCTTGTGTGTACTGCTCGTCACCGTGGGGACGAGCTACTACCTGGGCCTACACAGGTACGTGTACCCCTTCATGCCGTTCCTGTACGTGGCGATCGCCTGCGCATTGAATCGACTCACATCCAGGTGCTCGCAGCGACTATCTTCACCGCTTAGTGGAAGTGCAGCTGCATCAGCGCCCGAAACACTCGATTACAGAGGTGTGAGATGAACACTGCAGTTCTGGTTCCATGCCATAACGAGGAAGCAACCATCGAGAAGGTCGTATCCGACTTTCGGCGCCTGCTGCCGGATTGCGTCGTCTACGTCTACGACAACAACTCAACAGATCGCAGCGCCGAGCTGGCTGTTCGAGCGGGCGCAGTTGTAGTCAGCGAGCGTAGGCAGGGCAAGGGTCACGTGATTCGCTCGATGTTCAGAGGCATCGATGCAGACATGTATCTGCTCGTCGATGGTGACGATACCTACTCCGCTGAGAGTGTGGTTGCGTTACTGGGACCGGTGTCTCATGGTGAGGCAGACATGGTGGTTGGCGATCGGCTCAGCTCCTCCTACTTTGAGGAGAACCGCCGAGCGCTACACGGAGCTGGAAACATGCTGGTCCGGTGGCTCATCAACACGATATTCGAGGCAAAGATCGGCGATGTCATGACCGGCGCGCGCGCCTTTTCGAGGTTATTCGTTCAAACGTTCCCAGTCATGAGCCGCGGATTCGAGATTGAAACCGAAATGACTATTCACGCTCTTGACAAGGATTTCCTCATTGCCCAAATGCCGATGGAGTATCGAGATCGCTGCCAAGGAAGTGTCTCTAAGCTCAGGACCATTCCAGACGGCCTGCGGGTGCTGAAGACCGTCTTTGCACTCTTCAAGGACTATCGTCCGCTGCTCTTCTCAAGCATCATCGCCACTGTCCTGCTCGTGGGAGCAATCGTGCTCTTCATCCCACCTCTCGATGAGTACCTGATGACCGGCTACGTTCGCAGGTACCCCTCGTTGATTGTGGCTGTTGCTCTGGGAACAAGTAGTCTGCTCTCGTTGTCAACAGGAGTCGTACTCGATGCGCTCAGAAAGCAGTCGCGGATGCTGTATGAACTCGAACTGCATCGATGGATGCAAGATCACGGCCATAGTCGGCTAGCAGCCCGCTCGTTAACCCCAACTAGGAATCGCGATCGCAATGAAGCGACGCCTCGATAGTCTTGATCTCCTTAGGTTGACGGCCGTGGTGCTCGTCGTCGCTCAACACGCCGCAATGCACCTGCCCGAAGCAGTCCTGCTTGGCGCCGCTCGGAGTCTATCTTTCGCACATGCCCGTTCTGGAGGCACTGTCGCAAGCACTCCCATCAGATGTATTCACTTGGTACCTTAACTGGCTGCTTCTGACGGTCGGAGGCTTCTTGTGCGCGGCCTCCATCGCGGGCTCTATCGCGCATGTGCCCTTGCTGCGCACGAGTCTCGGCTTGCCCGCGTCAAGAAAGACGTAACCGCAATGGACCCAGCCAATCGACTCCCCGCCGCGGCGGTACTATGTCCAAGTCCAAGTCCACCAAGCACCAGCGGTACGGCCATGCTGTCGGCCGCACCCCTCGAGAGGAAGTAGAGCTTGTCGGGGTAGGCGGCCGCAAGCAGTCCGATAGCCAACGCGACAGTACGTGTCGCTGACGGCTCAATACTGAACACCCTGTGACGGTCGAAAACTGACCACCCTTGTAGGCTCCTCGTATGGCGGCGCCGTGCGAGGAGGGTCAGTTTGCTGCGACTGGAGGAATGGGTGGACATCGTCTCGATGCACA